>NZ_FRBE01000005.1 GCF_900142535.1 Fibrobacter sp. UWEL | reverse complement strand
TGAACAATAGACCAAGAAAAAGGCTTGACTACCTAACACCAAATGAGTATCTTTTGAAAAAGTTCAACATTATGCGTTAGCGATTAGAAATCGCCACAAATTAACTTATATTTACCAGAGTGAGAATTTTTTGCTCAAAACTGGTGTATGGGTATATGACTGGCGTTGCTTGTTGCATCGTTTTTTCCGTATTGTCCGTTCTTGCTAGTGCCAATATGTGCAGGGGGGGGGGCTAGAGAGTTTGTTTGTAATCAGCTCCCTTGGTGTGCTAAATCTTTAAGAAAATCCGTAAATTTTAACCGCGTCGCAAATTCAGCGATGCCTTCTGTGGACCGCGTCTTGTCTTGACGTGGCCTTTTTTGCGTTTAAAAACAAGAGTAATACTTATGATGAAAAAAAGATTTTTTATAACTGCTCTAGGTTTAACGTTAGGGGCGGCATTCGCCCAGTCTCCGGCGGGCGAGTCGCCTGCGGAAACCCAATCTGCGTCCATTTTCGTGCAGGATCCTGCGATTTTTCACCAGCGTCAGGCGGATCTGGAAAAGTTGAAGGCCTCTGTGGAGGGCAAGAACGAGGGGCTTGATTCCCTGCTGGAGCGGACCAACCGCATTACCGCCATGAACGACCGCTGTTCTTCCATCAGCATTAACGACGTGATGGATGACGAGTGCTGGACTTTTTACCGGGTTGAGTTGCCCGCCTTCGAGGAACAGTACATGAAGGTCACCGGCGAGGTGCGGCTGGGTCACATGGAGACGGCCCGCGGCCTCGAGGATCGCAAGTTGCAGATCAACGCCTGCGTAGACGCTCTCTACAGCTTCGCCCAGAGCAAGGACCAGTTCCTGAATCTGGAGGGCGGCGTGTTCCTGGAACCTCTCAGCGAAGGCTTCCAGGCCAACTACGATTTTACCCTGCAGTACGAACCCAACCATCGCAGGCATTCTTTTGAAATTGCCCAGAAGTGGGGCGAGACCTGCCGCGAAATGGTGGTGCGTCAGGACGGCGAGGGTTTTGCACCCTACTTCCTGGAACGTCTTGAAAGTTTAAATGCGGACCTTGCCGGCAATGGATCCCTGGCCGTCTATAAAACCGACACTGCGGATGTCAACGCACCCACGGTCTTCATGGATATCGCAAAGCCGGTGCGCAGCGCCTACTACCTGAATGGCGTCAAGCTGTTCCACGCCCGCGTCAGTGCTGGCCCCGCTGCAGAAAGCCCGGTGCAGATTCGTTTCGAGAAGGAGGCCGTGAAGGTCGCCGGCGAGCCTGTGGTCATCAAGCGCGGCGAACCTCAGAAGTTCAAGGGTTCCGTGCAGTTTGCCGAAAAGTCCGCTCGTCTGAACGGTCGCTGGATCTGGGAAAATCAGGGCAACAACGCCGGCGTGGATTTTGGTCCCGAGGAGGACGAGGCTGCGCTGGATAGCATCTATGCCGCGGAACAGGCCGCCAAGGCTGCGGAGGCTGCATCCGCTGTCGAGAACCGTCGTGGTGTTCATTTCTCGCCTTGGGTGGGTGTGTCCGCTGCGTTTGCACCCTTCAGCGACAAGAACTACAAGGCTTTTGCTCTTGAAGAAGATCAGCTGATGATTCTGCCGGACCTGATTGCGGCGGCCCGCCTGCGAGTGGGCTTTGGCGACCAGGCTGAATTCCATGTGGCTTTCGGTGCGGGCGTCTATGTGGGCGCAGGTATCGGCGACGGTCTGCAGCGCGTCTATTTTGCGCCTGTGGCCCAGCTGGAATTGGGCTACCTGGACTTCGGCCTTCGCGAGACCGCGGTCATCGCCATCCCGGAAAAGGATTCCGAGGAATGGATGCAGTTCAAGACTGGCGTGTTCTACAGCTTCGGAATGTTCGGCGTGGAAGCCGGCTTTGATGTGATAACAAACCTCGGCAACGGCGGCTATGTCACGCTGTTCTGGAACCTGTAAGGGGAGGAGATAATTATGAATTATGAATTACGAATTATGAGAAAAAACTCCCGCTTCATTCTCCTTGTGGCAGCCCTCCTGCTTGTCTCCTGTTCCGTCTATGACAACTACGACATCGACCTGATGCAGGACGCCACCGCAAGCATAGATTCCAGTAGCTCCAAGGGTGAATCCCAGGGCAATGAAAATGACGGCGAAAAATCCTCCAGCAGTGGGGAAACTTCTGGTGCTTCTAGCTCCAGCGTCAAGAACGATGACTCGTCCAGTAGCAGCAAAAAGGACACCACCTACGTGGTAATCGTCAATCCGTCCAGCTCCTCGCAGAAGGTCGAATCTGCAGGAAGTTCCGCAGTTGACAATCCCGGCAGTTCTTCTTCCAAGGTCCCTGATCCGATAGAATCCAGTTCCTCTGCCGTAACATTCAGATGCGGCCTGGATAGCATTGTAGATTCTGAAGAGTATCTCGGTCGAAAATATGCGACGGTAAAGTATGGTTCCCAATGTTGGCTTGCGGAAAATTCCTATAGGGCTTTGGAAGGTTCCAAGTGCTATGGCGACAATGAGGAAAACTGCGAAATTTACGGTCGGCTGTACAGTTTTGACATAGCGAAATTCGCTTGCCCCGAGGGCACGCACCTGCCCACCGAGGAGGAATGGATTACCTTGCAGACGACGGTTACTCGAAACAATGGCGGTCTGGATCTGAAGTCCAGTGAAACATGGTTGGCGAAGCCCGGACAGTCTGGCGGCAAGTTTAACGCCAAGGCCGCCGGATACTATGATGCCGAAGAGGAAGAATTCGTTTCTCTAGGAGGCTTTGCCGGTTTCTGGAGTTCCACCGATGTAGGAGGCATGATGGCCACTTACATGTACCTGTCGTCATCGAACCAGAATTTTATCGATGGCTACAAGGAACAGTCTAATTTCTATTCAGTACGCTGCCTGAAAGATTAATTCAAGTTTTTTAATAACGAGGTGAAAAATGAAAATTTCAAAAATTGCAGGATTTGCGATTCCTCTAACCTTGATTGCCTGTGGCGATTCCGGGACAACGGAAAATATCACCAATAATTATACTAGCGGGATGGAAATTGTTGATCTTGTATCAAGTTTGCCTAAATGTACTGCGGATAATGAAGGTGACCAGGTTTGGGTCAAGGAAAAGGGTGCTGCAAGCATTTGCGTGGATGGCAAGTGGAATGTTATCGGCGGATCCGGCGCTGCTGCAGATTTTGGTTGTGAGACTAAGAACCTTGCGGATGGTTCCGGTGTCGCCATCTACTGCGCAGGGGATTCCATCGGCGTGGTGCTGAATGGTAAAGATGGTGCCGATGGAGCCAAGGGGGACAAAGGTGATGCTGGAACCAAAGGTGAACGTGGCGAACAAGGTGTTGCAGGATCCGATGGTAAAGATGGCGAAAAAGGAGAAAAAGGCGACAAGGGTGATACCGGTGTTGCTGGTGCCGATGGCAAGGATGGCGCAGATGGCGACCCTGGCGTAGGCTGCAAGGTCGTTTCCCAGACGGAAGATGCTGTGACAATTCAGTGCGGTGATGACCAGTTCAGCATGAACCTGAACGGCGGTAGTGGGGAGGTTGTTGTTCCCGGTGAAGATGTGGTCTCTCTTGCGAAGTTGAGCGGCGTTTCCCAGAAAGGACCTTTTATCAACGGATCCACGGTGACGCTTTTTGAACTGGATGGTAGCCGTAGCCTGGTGCAGACCGGTCGCACTTTCGGTGGCGAAATCATTACCGATGACGGTCGTTTCAGCGTGAACAACGTTTCCCTGAAATCCAGCTATGTGCGATTGACGGCAAACGGCTTTTACCGTAACGAAGTCTCAGGCAAGAACAGTACCTCCAGCATCGTCCTGAATGCATATTCCGATCTGCAGGCCCGCAACAGCGTGAACATCAACTTGCTGACCCACTTGGAATATTACCGCGTGGGCTACCTCATGGAAAACGGTCTGGAATCCACTATCAAGGCTTCCAAGAAACGCGCCCAGAAGGAAATCTTTGCGGCATTCGGTATTGATAACAACGGCTTTGGCTATTCCGAAGACTTGGATGTGTTTGGCGAAGGCGACCAGAACGCAGCCCTCCTTGCGATTTCCATCTTGCTGCAGGGCGACCGCTCCGAGGCTGACCTCAGCGGGCTCCTGGCCAGTTTCGGCAAGGACATTGAAGAGGATGGCAAGTGGGACGACAAGGCTACACGCGGCACCATTGCCAAGTGGGCTGCCGATATGGACAATGCTAAAAAATATGGTGTTTATCGAGGTTATGTGAAGGGCTGGAGCCTCGGTTCTGTGCCTGGCTTTGAAAAGTATCTGCGCAACTTCTGGAGTCGCGAATATGGCCTTGGCGTCTGCGGCAGCGACACTGTTCCTGTTGGCACCGTGAAGAATGCCACTAACAGCAATGGCGAAGCAAGCAAGGACTACGCCGCAAGCTACACGAGCCAAGCGAACAAGAAACGCTTTATTTGCGTGGATGCCGATAGTATTAAATGGCGTGTGGCAACCGATATCGAGAAGGATACTGCTGGCTGGGGCCACGACTTCAAGACTGGCGATGTGCGCAACGGTCGAGTGAACGCGAACCTTGTGTATGTCTATGAAGATAATAAGTGGAGACTTGGAACGGCCATAGATAGCCTCATGTACAAGCAGAAGGCTGATGGCGGTAAGGCTTGCACCGAGGGGTCCCTCAACGATACTTCTGCTGTCAAGGTAAACGGCCTGTATTATGTATGTGCGACCGGTGTTGCAGATACATCTTACCGCTGGGTCAAGGCTCCCGATATTTACAACGACACTTACGAGGCTCGTTCAAAGTGCTCTGCTACAACGGATGGTGACTTGATGAATGGACGCGTGAATACGGGCAAGGTATATGCCTGCAACGGAACGACTGGCTGGAGAGAAGTGACTGACGGGCAGTCCAAGACACTTGGCGGCTGCTACACGAACCTGATTGACTCCGTTGGACTCTATAGCGAAACATACTATGTATGCCGCACTAACGGCTGGGTAAAGGCTGCGGCGATTGATTACGACACTTACAGACAGATGTGTTCAAGCGAAGATGTGGGCCAGGTCATAAACGGTGTGGTTACCGCAACCAACAAGTACTACTGCTCGGCGGACGGCTGGAAGAGTCTTATGGGAGGTTGGTCCTGGGCATATCCCAGGGATGCACGTTTGAATCCGAATATCACCTACGGTACCATGACGGATATGCGTGATAACCAGACCTACAAGATTGTAACCATCGGAACCCAGACCTGGATGGCGCAGAACCTGAACTACGATTACAACGAGGGAACCGCAAAGAGCTATTGCTATTATAACGAGGAGGTGAACTGCGAAGTGACTGGTCGCCTGTATCTGTGGTCTGCCGCCATGGACTCTGCCGCAGTGTTCAGCGATGCAGGCAAGGGTTGTGGCTATGGCACGACATGTGCAGCCGCTTCGACAAGTTCAACGACTGTGGTGAGAGGCGTCTGCCCCGAGGGCTGGCACCTGCCTAGCAACTCCGATTGGAGCACCCTGTGGCGTGCTATTGGAGGAACCTCTACCGCGGGAACCAAGTTGAAATCAACAAGTGGCTGGAACAGCAGTGGCAATGGCGAAGATGCGTACGGTTTCTCCGTCCTTCCTGCTGGCCTCTACTACAGTGGTAGCTTCGGCAATGCTGGCGACTACGGGGACTTCTGGTCTTCTACTGAGTACAGTAGTAATGACGCCTACGGCAAGTACTTCGACTACGATGACTCGTACGTGGACGAGAGCTACGGCAATAAGGACGTCGGCTTTTCTGTCCGTTGCCTCCGCGACTCCAACTAGGAGCCTGCCTCTAGGCAACCCCAAGCCGAAGGCAGGGGTTGCGCCGCCCCACCCCGCCGAGCCTTGCCGGGCGGGGTGGGGCGGCCGCGCGAAGCGCGGATAAAATTTGTTTGCAAAATTTTGAATAAAAGAATAAGTGTCGTGAAATCAAAAATTTTAACGGCAGATGACTTGGTTCTCCCTCTACTGGAGGCGTACTATCAAGCACGTCGCCATAAAAGGAACACGGTAAACCAGCTGCAGTTTGAACTAAGCCTGGAACAGTCTATCTATGATTTATCGCGAGAATTGTCTTCAAGAACGTATGATCTCAGGCCATCCATTTGCTTTATCAACGAAACTCCTGTAAAACGCGAAATCATTGCAGCAAACTTTCGTGATAGGGTTGTGCACCATTTGCTGTGTAACTGGATTTGCCCCATATTCGACCGACAGTTCATTCATGATTGCTACAGCTGCCGTGTTGGCCGTGGAACCGATTTTGCCGTGAGCCGCGCAAAGTATTTTATGGTGTCTGAAAGTCGAGATTTTACAAGGGAGTGTTGGTCTCTTCGTCTAGACATTAGCGGTTTCTTTATGGGAATCAATCGCGATATTCTGTACCAGCTTTGCGTAGAAGGCTTGAGCCGAGGCAAGTGGTCTGGTGTTCCCGATAAGGACTTGTGCATATTCCTTCTAAAAAAGTTTATCTACAATAATCCCCTAGATAACGCTATTTTTAGAAGCCCGCCAAGTGCGTGGAACGATCTTCCGTTAAACAAGAGCCTTCGGGGAACTTCAGTAAACTGTGGACTTCCCATCGGTAATCTTACCAGCCAGTGGTTTGGTAATATCTACTTGAATAAATTGGACCAGTTTGTAAAGCATCAGCTGAAAATTCGCTGCTATGGCCGCTATGTTGATGATATGCTTCTGGTTCATCACGACAAGTCTGTTCTTTTAGAAGCAATCTTCAAGATTCGGGATTATCTTAAATCACGGTTGCATTTGAATCTAAATGAAAAGAAAACAAGGCTTCAACCTATACAGAAAGGTTTTCCTATGCTTGGAGCCTATATTCTGCCGTACCGCACTTACCCGGGTAGGCGTACGGTTAAAAACTTTGTAGAATGTGTAAAGAATCCTTGCCGTGATGAAGATAAGCAGAAAAGTAGAGTTCAAAGCTACCTGGGCTATATGGGGCATTATAACGCATATCGGCTTACCCAGTCTATTCAACAAGGAACATGAATATGAAAATGTCTGAAATATATGCTTTGGAAGAAACGAACAAATCCTCCATCTATCTTTATTTGGAAGGCTCGTTTTACAAGGCTTATGAAAGGTCTGCATTTCGTTTTTGCAAGAGGTTTCGGGAATGCAAGGTAAGTGCTGTTCACAACTTGTCACTGGCTTGCGACATTGTGCGCATTGGTTTCCCGAAAATTGCCTTGGATAAGTATATGGCTGTAGCCCAGTCGTTTGGGTATTCGGTAGAATGCCAAGACGAAAAGAGAATTGCCGTTCATGGGATTGAACCTTTGGAAGGATTTTCTTCTTGGAAAAATGGTTGCGTGTCTAATGCCGTTAGGGCTAAAGAGCAAACTTTGCCTATTGTTAATGCTCAGGAGTCATTAAAATTGCGTCTTTACCGCGAAGCTTATGACAATGCTGTGGCTCTTACAAATTTTACTTCTAGGCTGCACCGTAATTTTCGTTTTGGAACTGGTGATTCCTTGCGAAATGAATCTCTGGAACTGGCGGTAAAACTACACGTGGCGTTTAAACGAGGTGAGTCTCTGGATGAACGGCAAATATTTTATGAGATAGAACAGATGCGCATTCGCACTCGCATAATGCATGATGTGAAGCAATTTGATAGTGGCGTGTGGAAAATGCTCAACGATCGTTTTGACAGAATGCAGAATTTGCTAAGGTCGGAATCCTGTTGCTTTGATGTGCAGGAGTGAACCTCTGGAGTTGGGCGGCATACTCGCTGCTGATATGCAGGGCGAGTAGAGTTTGTCGGGAATGGTGAATCGCGGCTGTTGTCCGCTTTTGCTGTTTCCGCTGAAAGTTGCTGCGAAATTCTTGTAAGGGTTTCTCCGTCCTTCCTGCTGGCAACTACAACAATGGTAGCTTCAACAATGCTGGCAACAACGGGAACTTCTGGTCTTCTACTGAGAACAATAGTAATAACGCCTACAACAAGAACTTCAACTACAATAACTCGAACGTGAACGAGAACAACAACAATAAGAACAACGGCTTTTCTGTCCGTTGCCTCCGCAACTCCTCTGGCAATCGGTTTGCAACAAAGATGTCTCTAAAAAAGGAAAATATGAGAAGGAATACTTTACGGCTTGAGAAGGGAAATGTTGTGAATGATACAAACGAGCGCTTTGAAAACGGAAAATATGTGGAATCAGAAGAGGATACATTATCTTCATTGCAATTCAATCCTATAAAAGAAAAAGAAGATTTAAAAAAATTCTTTTTAAGAAAAGAGGAATATGGTAAATTTGTCAATGGGGAAAAGAATTACCACTTTTATTGGTTTACTACTTATGATAAACTAAAGCTGCTTGTAGATAAGAAAGTATTAAAGTTAGGATTTCCTCCGAAGTGGTATGATCATGTTGATAGAAATTTTATTGAAGCTTATTCCTATGAAATTGAACATGGAAAAAAGATTTATGCGTCTTGTATAACTACGCAAAAAACATCTTTAATGTGGCAAAATTATGCTTTCAAAGAGAATTCTGTACTGATTATTTTTAATGGTCGAAAACTTCTGGAACTTCTGGGTGAAAAAATTCTGTTTTACCCTGTTATGTATATACCCCATTTAGAAGAAAAAAAAACAGAAAATTCTTGTGCCAAATAAATTGCTTTACCCATTTATAAAGCGATATTCATATTAAGATGAACGGGAATGGCGCATTATATCTACAAAACAAAACTTGAGATTTAAGACAATTAAGGATCTGATTGAATCCGTCTCAATTAGTGACTTTGCCTATGAAAAAAAATTACTTGAGAGTAAGAATCAGTCAGAGGCTAATTATCTTCTAATTGAAAAGCAAAAAGAGGTGTTTAGAAAAAAAGTTGAGAAACTTTGCAAAAAAATATCGCCCCCAAGAAAATACTTGCGAAATGACTGGACTTTCGTGAATAAGTCTGTTATTCGGAATTATTGTGCGGACGTTGGTGACTTATCGTGATTTGCAAATAGGATTATAAACTTGATAATGAGCAATTTTTTTTGCTTAAGTATTGTTTTGATATGCAGCGCATGCATATAATGCGGCTCGGCAATGCCCGCTCGAGTAAACTCGGCGGTCGCTGCACTCGCCTTTTGTTATATGGCATGCTTCGCATGCATATACTGCGGCTCGGAAATATCCACGCAAGCGTGGCTACTTCTCTCGCCTTTTGTTATATTTAAAACATGGCGTTAAAGAATTTTCCCATCGGCATCCAGGATTTTGCGAGCATTCGCAACGAAGGCTTCTTTTATGTAGACAAGACGGACCTTGTTTACAAGTTGACTCATACAAGCAAGTATTACTTCCTCAGCCGCCCTCGCCGTTTTGGAAAGTCCCTTTTGATTAGCACATTGCAATGCTATTTCGAAGGTCGCAAGGAACTGTTCACTGGCCTAGCCATGGAACGCCTGGAGACCGAGTGGAAAAAGTATCCGGTCATCCGGCTGGACATGAGCACGGTCAAATCGACAGACCAGGATAAGTTTGCCGAGAACATGAGCCTGAATCTGGAGTCTTACGAAAAAGAGTATTGTTTGGACAAGACAACTAGCCAGGCATGGGGCGCAAGGCTTAGGCGTATTATTGAAGCTGCAAATAACCAGACAAAGTCGCAAGTCGTTGTCTTGGTTGATGAATACGATGCTCCCGTTCTTGAGGCTATGGGCGATGCGAGTGCGCTAGAACGTATCCGAATGCAGATGCGGGAACTTTACGCGCCCCTCAAGGCCCTTGGCGGCATGCTTCGTTTCGTGTTCCTCACGGGTATCAGCAAGTTCAGCCAGCTCAGCATCTTTAGCGAACTGAACAACCTGAATGTCATTACCATGGATGACGACTATGCAGCCATCTGCGGCATCACCAAGGAAGAACTGCTGACCCAGATGCAGCCCGAAATCCAGGCACTCGCCGACAAGCAGAAAATGACCTACGACGAGGCTGTCGCAACTTTGCAGCGCCGATATGATGGTTACCACTTCAGCGAAAACTCACCGGATATCTACAATCCGTTTAGCTTGATAAACTCTTTAGGTAAACAGAATTTCTTAAACTATTGGTTTGCATCGGGCACGCCGACCATGCTTGTGAAGGCCATGGCCCGTTATAAGCTGAGTCCCGAAGAATATGATCGTGGTTTTTCTGTTGCACAGAGAACTTTTGATGCTCCTACAGAAACCGCAGAGACTCCCATCCCGGTTTTATACCAAAGTGGATATTTGACCATCAAGGGTTACGAAAAGGATTCAGTACGTCCGTTCAAATTGCAGTTCCCCAACGATGAAGTTCGTAATGGAATGCTGGATTTGCTGACGAATTCGTATGTGTCAAAAAATGATGAGGAAACCTCCGAGTTCTTGGACCACTTCGTGACGGCGATGAAGGCGTGTGACATTGAAACTGCGCTTACAGAAATGCGCGCGTTCATGGCGAGCATTCCCTACGACGCCGAAAAGCAGAACGAACATCATTATAGAACTATTTTCTACCTGATATTCAGAATTGCGACGCCGTACCTTGTCCGTTGCGAGGAACGTACCGCCGCAGGCCGCGCCGACGCCGTGGTGGAAACCGCCGACGCTGTTTACGTATTTGAATTCAAACTTGATGCAAACGGTACTGCCGACGATGCTCTCAGACAAATCGACGACAAGGGGTATCTGGTGCCTTACACCGTGACCAAGACTGCCGACGGCTCCCCGAAAAAACTGTTCAAGATTGGCGTCGCCTTCGATGCGGAAAAACGCACCTTGGGTCAGTGGAAAATCGCATAGTTTGTATTGTTGCTGTTCCCTATGATCGACTTCGCTGCG
Source organism: Fibrobacter sp. UWEL (assembly GCF_900142535.1). Taxonomy (NCBI): domain Bacteria; kingdom Pseudomonadati; phylum Fibrobacterota; class Fibrobacteria; order Fibrobacterales; family Fibrobacteraceae; genus Fibrobacter; species Fibrobacter sp. UWEL. Next base: position 179,294 of record NZ_FRBE01000005.1, on the reverse strand, counting down.
TTACAAGACTTCGTTTTCGAGGATCGGGTTTACGATTCCGAAATCCACGGGCTGGAACATTGGCGCCAGGTGGAGTTTAACGGACTGCTTTTGGCGAAGAAAACCGGAGCCGACATTACCGTAGTGCGTCTTTTCGCCCTCTTCCACGATTCCAAGCGAGAAAGCGATGGCTACGATCAAACCCATGGTGGCCGCGGAGCCGAATTCGCCAAGAAGTGCCGCGAAGAAAAGCTTTTCGAAATCACAGACGAACAGTTTGAGAAACTCTATCACGCCTGCAAGAACCATACGACGGAACGCTCTACGGGTGACCCCACCATCGACACCTGCTATGATGCCGACCGCTTGGATCTTGGACGTGTGGGAATTCGACTGGACCCTCAGAAGATGGCTTCTACCGCCGGCGGCTTCGTGGCCGCTCATGTCCGCAAGGCGGATGTTCCCACCTACGCCGTTCGCGACTGGCTGAAGAAATTCGATTTCTAGGATTTTGAATCCGCAGAATCTCTAATCCAGTAATGAAAAAGGACGAGTCCCGTGGACTCGCCCTTAAACTTTTCCAGCGTCTAAAAAGTTAAGCCTTGATTGCCTGGAAAGTGCAGCTGACTTCAACGCCTGCGTTCTTGGGTAATGCCGCAACGCCAACCGCAGTACGGGCGTGCTTGCCGTTTTCACCAAGAATCTTGACGGCCAGTTCGCTTGCACCATTCAGCACTGCAGGCTGTTCCTTAAAGCTTGGGTCAGACTGGACAAAACCCTGCAACTGTACCAGCTTTAGAGTTTCGCCTTCCTTCAGCATGCTTGCCGCTGCTGCAATATTGTTCAACAGACAGATGGCGGCACCTTCCGTTGCTTTTTCCTGAGTCAGGGCGGTGGGGACGATTCCGGTATAAGCGGAAAAGTCTCCGTTTACAGAGGGGAGCTGACCGGATACGAAAATCACGTCACCCACGCGAGTGGCCGGAACGTAAGCTGCCAGAGGTGCAGCGACAGCAGGTAGAACAAGACCAAGTTCTTCAACTTTTTTCTTAATTGCGAACATTTTATTTCTCCATTTTAAAGTTCCCTCCAGGGAACTCTGTGTTTGTTCTTCCGTACAATCTTTTTATTACAGGACTACTTTTTCTTGCCGCCTAAAACCTTGGCGAAGCAGAAAACGCAGAGCGCGATGATGGCGGCCCAGGAGCCTACCATGAAAATAAGTCCACCCGTAGAAAGTTCCATGATTAGGCCTCCTTGTTAGAAGTTGCAACTTCGTCAGAATCACCTACAGGCATGTCTTGCTTGTGGATGTGCTTAGAGGGCAAATCGGCAGGATCGCCCTTCTTCCAAGCGAAGTAAATCAGTACGTTCAGCAAGATGGTTAACACCAGGAGGAAAATACGAATTCCCCAGGTGAAGGAAATCTGGCTCATCTGGTGGCCCAGGAAAGTCACCATTGCATCGGGAGAAACTCCCTGCAGGCTTACTACTGCCCAGCCGTCGTGAACGAGCCAAGCCACAAGTACAATGGCCAGGTAGGCGGGGCAGACGTAACGGATGATGAATCTGAAAAATTTTGGAAGCTTCAATGCCGCACCTTCGTTCATCAGGGCAAATGCCTCGGATTCATCGGAACCATCAGCCTGCTTCGCCTTACGTTTACCAAGAACAAAGGAAAAAATGAATGCTTGGATGGTTCCGATGAACACCAGAAGGAAACTGCCGCCCCAGAAGTCAAATTCGTCAACCGCACCGGCGGCAAGGCCAAAGATTCCGACGAGACCGCCTAGGAATGTCACTACACTGACAGAGGTGATGGCTCCCTTGCGGCTCTGCTTCAGGTCGTCCTCGCAGAAGCTGATAAGGGGCTGGATAATAGAGATGGCACTGGTGACACCAGCAATAAACAGCATGCCAAACCACAATGTCTGGAAGAAACCGCCAAAGGGCAGCTGGCCAAATACGAAAGGCATGGTCTGGAAGCCGAGACCGAAGGTTCCCAGCTTGGCACATTCTTCAATGTTGTTACCTGCAATGAGAACTGCCATAGGAATCACGATGGTTCCGCCCAGAATCACTTCGGCAAAACCGTTGGTGGCGCCTGCAGTGAGGGAGGAAAGAACCAGGTCTTCCTTAGGCTTCAGGTAACTAGCATAGCAGAATACAATACCCATGCCCAGGCTCATGGTGAAGAACACCTGGCCAGAAGCGGCCAGCCAGACTGTGGGGTTTGCAATTTCAGAAAGGTTGGGGTTCCACACGAAAGCAAGACCCTGACCGATACCGTCAATGGTCAGGACGCGTCCCACCAGGATCAGGCCCATGATCAAAAGAATGGGCATGGTAATCTTGTTCACTCGTTCAATTCCCTTACGGACGCCGAAGGAGAGCAAGGCCATGTTGCAAGCGAAGGTAATGAGGAAGAATACGATGGCAGCGGGGAAGGGACCCAGCTGGGTGTTCAGCATAATGTAATTGCCGAAGAATTCCTTCATGGGGCCGTAGCCGCCCTTCACCACGTCCATCAGGGTTCCTGTGGCGGAATAGTAGGTAAAGGCCAGAATCCAGGACTGGATAAACATGTAGTAGAAAGTGATGAACAGCGGGGGCAAAATGCAGAGGGAGCCCAAGTGCTTTGCCCAGGACTTCTTTCCTAGCAGGTAATGGAAACCGCCAGGCGCTGTACCATGACGCCTTGCACCAGCGGCGCGGCCTAAGGTCCATTCCATCCAGGAAAGGGGAATGCCCAAAAGCAGGAAGGCGATGAGGTAAGGAATGATGAAGGAGCCGCCGCCGTTTGTAGCAGCCTGCACCGGGAATCGTAAAAAGTTGCCAAGACCAACTGCAGAACCGGCAACCGCCAGGATCACGCCAATCTTTGAACCCCAATTATCTCTGGACATATTCTAATCCCTTTTTATGTTCCTTGGAAATGTAGTAATAGTTTCTGCGTGTACACCTTGGCGGAAGAGGCTTCTTCTTTAAATCTTGAGCATTTACGCCTGTATACAGGAAATGAAAAAAAGAGGGGCGTTTCTGCCAGTATTTTTAATAACTTTGAGACAGAACCACTGAACAACGGGATTGGAAATATGATTGACGTTAAGGGTAAATGGACCTTGATTACCGGCGGCTGCCGTGGTGTAGGCCGTCTCACGGCCATCGAAATGGCAAAGCTTGGCGCAAATATTATTCTTCAGGGCCGTTGCAAGGCCAACGCAGATAAGGTCATCGAAGAATTGAAACCCTATGGCGTGGAAGTGCGTGCTGTTGGCTGCAACCTGGAAAGCGCCGACGAAATCTCTGCCGCTCTCGCTGAAATCGATTCCTGGGGTGTCCAGGTGGACCTGGTGTTCAATAATGCAGGTCTCATGAGCCATTACTTCCAGGATTACCTTTCCAACACCATGGAAGACTTTCACCACGCTATGGCTGTGAACTTCTACGCTCCCATCCAGATTGCCTATCATTTCCTTCCGGGCATGATCCAGCGTGGCTTTGGCCGTATGCAGCTTACCACCAGCGGCATCGCCAACGAACCGGAATTGATGGGCTATGCCTGTGCAAAGGCTGCCCTCACCAAGTTCGTGAAGGATTTTGCCGTCAAGCTGAATGGTACCGACGTCATGATGAACGTCATGGATCCGGGTTGGCTCCGTACGGATCTGGGTGGCCCCGCCGCTCCCAACGCTCCCGAAACTGTGATTCCGGGTTCCATGGTGGGTGTCCTGCTGGATGACAAGAAGAGCGGTCGCTGGTTCTGCGCTCAGGAATTTACCGGCATGTCTCTTGAAGATGCCGTGAAAAAAGGTGCAACCGTCGAATAATCTCGTGCATCTAAATAGGTGAAAATAGGGAAAAACCTTAAAAACAGGGCAAAATCCCTAAGTAGATCCTCCTAACCCCCAAAAAGCTGGCAGTGACTTCGGTTGCTGCCAGTTTTTCTTATATGTCATCTTGAACCGTTCATCCGTCTGTCATCCTGAGCGAAAGCGAAGGATCTAGCATTTTTATATATATTTTGTCCATCATGAATAATAACTCTTCTCGTACAAAGCTTCGCGACGAAGTCTACACCCAGATGATGGTGGCTCAGGCTCGTCTTTCCAAAGATCAGAACACTCAGATGGGCGCTATCCTGGTGTCTCCCGAAGGTCGCGTCATCAGTACCGGCTACAACGGCGCTCCCGCAGGCTTTGACGATGAGACCGTGCCTTACACCCGCGAAAAGCAGCTGCTGGCATACGACCTGCTGGATGCAGACTCCGGCGAACTCTTGAGCCATCACGAATTCGAGGCCAACAAGTATCCCTTTATGGTCCATGCCGAAATCAACGCTCTCCATTATGCCCGCGGTAAGGTCCCTGCAGGTTCCAAGCTTTACGTCATTGGCTTCCCCTGCGAACGTTGCGCTCTGGATGTAAGCCTTTCTGGCGTTTCCGAAGTTTTCGTGACGAAGGATGATTACGATCCCAAGTCCACCCTCAATAACAGCCGCGATACCGCCTACTACATGTTCGCTCAGGCAAAAATCGTGGTGACCCTCTGCGGTAAGCGTATCCGCCCGGTGGTGAGCAAGCCTAATGCATAAAATTGCGTCAAGCTTTTTTGCCCTTCTGCTGGCTTTGTCCTGCGCCTCCTTCGCGCAGGAAGACTCTACAGCTACCCAGCCGGAAGTAAAAAAGCTGAGTAACGAGCAGGTGGCAAGAATCATTGGCTCCGGCTTGAATCCCTATCCCAAGTTCCTTGCCGCCGGCTTGTATGTACGTTCTAGCTACGCTCCCAGTAACGGCATTGACTTTGGTATCGGCTACATGTTCCCTCTTTCCAAGAGCTGGCCTGTGTCCGTAGGCTTTGAACCGCTGCACCTGCAGATCGGCGCCGAGGATTTCCAGGTAGTCTCCGATGAATCCCTGTGGATTGTAGCTGCGGGCGCAATTATGGGTGGCATTGGTCCTCTTTTCCGCGGTCCTGAAACCAAGAAGGATTCCACCAAGGCTCCCGAAAAGATGGGAACCGTAGGCACCGTCCTTGCAACCATCGCCCTTATTCCGGTTTATGCCGTGTGTGGAACTTTCTACGTTCCTGTGGTTCCTGGCGCCTGGTTAGGCATTCTGGACAGAAGCCGCTTGAATACCCAGCTTATTTCCGAAGGGTTCCACAAGCGCAGCTTTACCTATATGAACGATGTAGGCCTGCGCCTTTCTCCCTTGGCCAGCTCTGACCGGGTTCTTCACGGTTTTGTGGATGGGGGCGTCCGCTTTGAAAAGAATTTCGATGCGGATATGAAGTATCACTACTTCGCTCAGTTGGGATTCTCCCTTTCCTTTTATTAACCCCGTAAAAATACAAGCGCTTGTATTTTGAGGAACATAAAAAGGCAGACCCTAAAAGGATCTGCCTTAAATGTTTGTACAGCTATAAACTGCTTGTAATTTGGATTACTTCAGGTTTACTCGCTGGGTCTGGTTGCCTACGCGTACCATGAAGCTTCCGCTGCGATTCATGGGGATGCTTGCCAGTCCGTTCATCAGGTTGCCGGACTTCAGGACTCTGCCCATCATATCCATGACAGCGAATGTCTTGGCGCCCTGTGCGGTAATAGCAATGGATGCTCCGTTAGAATGAACCTTCAGGTTGGAGGCTGCCACTGGCTTTGTGGTAATGGCGTCTTCACCGCCAATGCGGAATGAGGTAATCTTCTTGTGTTTGCCCTCGATTTCAGCAAACAGGGTATATTCGCCATCGGAAAGATCGTTAATCTTGGATCTGTCAATCAAGGGTTTGTTAATGTTGGTCAAGTCAATGCCTCCGTAATGAACCTTGCCGACTTCAAGAACTACTGATTCGTCGCTATTGTAATTTTCTCCCTTGGTCAGGACGAATTTGATGCTCGGTGCAGATGCACAAGTTTCGGGATCCTCAATAGTGCCGTTGATCATGTTCTGGCAATCGCTCTGGGATTTTCTGTAACAGATCTGGTAGTTGGTGGTGGTGGAGGAATTCTGATCCTTACTTGCTTGAACCTGAATGGAGGACTGCTTTGCTCGCATGAAGATGTTGGTTTCGACGGTTAGATTAGACATGGTGGTACGGCGATCGCAGGTGAACATGTCCAGATTGTAGGATTCGCCAACAACCAGCTTTCCGCTTTTGCCTACAAACTTGTTCAAGTCTACAAAGCCCGGGGCTGCTAGATGGGTGCCGCCCAAGTCGATGGCCAACTTGTTGTCAATGTATACCCATATGTCGTCATCGCCAAGCACAGAGAAGGTCTGACCTTCGTTGTAAGTGAAGGTAAGGTGAGATTCTGTACAGAAGTGCTGGTTACGTTCGCCGGTCCAACGGGACGATCCGGAAAGTTTGTTTTCGCTGGAAGACAATGCTGTTTCTGTACCGTCCTTAAAGAAGATCCATTCTTCGGGTGCCTGATCAGGGCAGGACCAGCCGATTACGCACTTGGCATCGCGGTAAATGCTCTGGATAAGCGCTTCGGTCTTGTCTCCATCTCCAAATACGCCTTCGCAATCCTTGCCACCATCCCAGCCGGGACCGTTACAGACTGTCTTGATGTTTGCGTAACCGGTAGCTTCGTTGATCTTTCTCAATTCAGATCCGTAGAAAATAGGACCATCTGCAGCGCGCTTTACGCGGGCATCTGCCAAGGGTGTTGAGCCCATTGCCTTAATACTTTCGTCTGTAGATTGTTCTACCGGGAAGAATCCGCCAGGATCCTTTGCACCAGGGCTTTGGAAGAAGTCGGACTCAAAACCCCATCCATAGTTGCTTGATCTTATTAAGGGTAGAGTAGTACAGCTGGCTTCGTTTACATCCTGAGTCGCATTAAAGAGCTGGCTAAAGAGTTCTTCGCTGAAGAAACATGCTGTACCCTTCTTAGTCAACTTAGGCTTGCGCTTGAACTGATTGACGGTTTCGTCCAGGGTGTTTTCTACCAGGCCGGTTGTGATGCCTATACAAGCGTCAGTTGCCTTTAGAGCCTCGCTTGCGCTGATTCCCTGGGCTCCCTTCTGACATCCTTCCCCTGTCATTCCATAGCAGGAGAATGCGGGATGCAGTTTTGCGTCAGTATCGTAAACGACCATGGGAATGTCATATTTGCAAACGCCTTCTGCACCTTCAGGGAACTGGGTATACCAACCATCATCGCCTTCGGTGAGGAATTGTTCCTGATCAGGAACAAAGTACAAGGTGTCCACATCGTACTCTTTGAAAAAAGTTGCCAGAGGAATGAGCGTAATTGCCGAACTGTTTCCCAGTTGCCGTTAACTCCGATGACACTGTATACTTTCCGTGTTTATGACCATCCGCAGTCAAACCGCAGTCAAGTAGGGTCAGTTCAAGCGCAAATTCTCCCAAAACCGCCTAAATGTAAACTTGGGGCAACATTTGGGTAGGATTTAAACATTGTGGGTATACAGTGTCTTTTGCAAAAGTGAAAATTTGAGCACTATTTTTATTTTTTGACATAAAGTGTCAGAAGGGTTTATCTATATTGGTGCTCATGGTAGCAGTAAATAAAAACAAGAAAGAAATTGAATTCCTTTGCACGGAATGCGGTAACACCACTCCTAAATGGGCGGGCAAGTGCCCCTTCTGTGGGGCCTGGAGTAGCCTTAAGGAACATGTGGTAGAAAAGTTGGATGTGGCCGCAGGTCGCGGTGGACGAGGCCTGGGCGGTCCTGTCCATCAGGTGGTTTCCCTCAAGGATGTAGCTACCGAAGATACGAAACGGTTAAGTACTGCCAATACGGAATTCGACCGCGTGCTGGGCGGTGGCTTCGCTCCCGGAAGCCTTGTCCTCATTGGCGGCGATCCCGGTATTGGCAAATCCACTCTGGTTCTGACGACTCTTGCTACCATGAACGCCGCCGGAGTCAAGGCCCTGTATGTAAGTGGCGAAGAAAGCGCCTGCCAGGTCAAGCTTCGCAGCGAACGTCTAGATGTTGCAGGCTCGGACATGCTCCTGCTGTGCGAGACAAGTCTTGAAAAAATCATCCAGCAGGCAAACGAAATCAAACCGCAGATCTTGGTCATCGACTCCATCCAGACCGTCTATAAAGGCGACCTGAATGGAACCCCGGGCTCTGCTGCCCAACTTCGGGAATGTACTCTGGACCTGATGGTGTGGGCTAAGAATAGCGGGTGCATCACGGTTCTGATCGGCCATGTCACAAAGGACGGTCAGATTGCCGGCCCTCGCATTCTGGAACATATGGTGGATACGGTGGTCTACTTCGAAGGGGACCGCAACCATCAGTACCGCCTCCTCCGTACCATCAAGAACCGCTTTGGAGCGACAGATGAAATCGGCGTCTTCGAGATGACGAGCCACGGGCTTGCCTCGGTTCCCAACCCCAGCAAGGTATTCCTGCAGGAGGGCGTACCGCCTACACCGGGCAGTGTGGTCTGCTGCACGCTGGAAGGTTCCCGCGCACTCCTGTTCGAGACGCAGGCTCTTGTCAATCAATCTACCTTCGCGGTACCCCAGCGGGTGGCCGCCGGTATCGATGCCAAACGCCTCACCATCATTCTTGCCCTGCTGGAAAAGTTTGGGGGCATTACCATCGGGGCTTCCGATGTATTTGCAAGCATCGCTGGCGGCATGAAGGTAAACGATACGTCCTCGGACTTGGCTCTGGCCTTGGCCATCGCCAGCAACCATCTGGGTATTCCACTTTCCCGTCAGACTATCGCCATCGGGGAACTGGGCCTCTCCGGAGAAATCCGTAGTGTAAGCCTCTTGGACCAGCGCCTTAAGGAAGCTCGTCGCCTGGGGATGACCGAGGCCATCGTTCCCGCTGGCGGAAACATTCCGGCAGACTCCAAAAGCTCCTTGAAGGTGACTCGAGTCAAAACCCTGGGGGAGGCCATCTCCTGGCTGATGGATAAGCAATAAGCCCCTAAAAGAAATCGAAATAGCAAAAAAAGGAAAAAAAGAAAAGGCACTCTCTCGAGTGCCTTTTCTCATAATCCGTTAAAAGGGAAGAATTAATCTTCGTCGTCGTCGGCTTTCTTACGCTTCTTCTTCTTCTTCGGCATTGCGTCGTCGGCTACCTTGCCCTTGCCAGAGCCGGAAACCTTAATGTCTGCAGCCTTTTCACCGCGCTTGGTGAAACCGTACTGACGAGGATCGAAGCCGGAGGGGAAGACGGTCTTGTTATCGTAAATCACCTTCTTAGCGGTGAACTTTTCGATCTTTGCACCTTCCAGATTTGCACCGGAGAAGTCAACGTCGTTCATCTTGGTGTCGGCGTCAATCTTGATACCCTGCATGTTGGCATTGGTGAAGTTCACCATTTCCAGCTTAGCACCTGCGAAGCTTACGCCACCCATCTGGGCGAGAATGAAGTCGGAACGTTCGATGGTGGAGTTTGCGAAGTTTGCCTTGGTCAGGTCAGACTTATCGAAGATGTTCTTACGGACGAATGCACCGTCAAACACTGCCTTCATCAGTTCTGCACCCTGGAATTCGTTCTTTTCCACTGTTGCATCGTAGAAAGAAGCCTTGTTCAGCTTGCTCTTGGTGAATTCGCTCTTGGAAACGGAACCCTTATCGAATACCACGCCAGTCAGGTCCTGGCCGGAGAACTTCATGTTCTTGACGGTGGACTGAGCGAACTTGGCCTTCTGGAGCTGAGTCTTGGAAAGGTCAACATCGTTAAAGGTAGTCAGAGAAAGGTCTGCTTCCTGCAGGTTCACGTTCTTGAAATCTGCACCGCCGAATTCAGCCTGGGAAAGACCTGCCTTGGCGAAGTTAACGTCGATCAGGTCAACACCCTTGAACTTTGCTGCAATGAGGTTACATGCGGTAAAGTCGGTCTTCACCAAAGTTGCCTTACGGAGGTCTGCACCTGCCATCAAGGAACGGGAGAAGTTAGTGTTGGTGAGGTTTGCCTTAGTGAAATCTGCACCGGTAAGGTCAACGTCCATAACGGAAGCCATGGAGAGGTCAGCCTTGCTAAAGTCGGTATTTTCGTCCACCTTCATAGCGTCCAGACGAGCATTCTTCATGTTGGTCTTGGGGAACTGGCTACCAAGGAGGGTGGCGCGGTAAAGGTTTGCGCCTTCCAGGTTTGCACCTTCAAAGGAAGAGTTACGAATATCTGCACCGCTAATGACGACCTTCTGGAGGTTTGCGTCTTCGAAGTTTGCACTGGTAATCACAGCGTTCTGGAAGGATACTTCCGGAAGGTTTGCCTTTGCGAACTTGGGGCTTTCACCAGTTGCACGACGGAAGTCGGTGGTGTTCTTCACAGCCTTGGACTTGGAGAAGTCAAAACCGTCGATTTTCTTGTTACTAAAAGAAACATTCAGGTCCTTGCCTGCCCAATCGGTCTGGGCGAAGGCATTCAGTGCCAGGGCGCTGACCAGGCAGAGGCCAAACTTAGATACTCTCTTCATATTCATATACAATTTTCCCTTTAAGGATAAAACCAAATAACGGATAGCCCTAAAATAACTAAAAAATTTGTAAAACTGCAACAGATTTAAAAAAAGTCTTTAAATAAAAGCTAACTTGTAGGTCGAAATGAGTTTTTTTGCGTCAAATCAGTACGATGTAGTGGTTTGTGGGGCCGGTCCTGCCGGTCTTATGGCTGCCTGTACCCTGGGAAGATTGACCAGCGGTGCTAGACGGATTTTGTTCTTAGACAGAAAAGAACCCTGGAAAGAGCCTATTTTCTGTGCAGAAGCCGTGTCTACTCGTCGCCTAAGCGCACTTTGGCCGGTGGATTCCTCCTTTGTTCGTGGAAATCTCTCCGGTATCTACTTTACATCCCCCAAGCGTTACCGCGCCGAATTCTACAGCAAAAATTGCGGTTTGCAGCTGAATCGCTCTATTCTGCACAAGAACATTGCTGACGAATGTGTCAAGGCCGGTGTGGAATGTCATTTTGACACGGCTGTCCAGAAGATTGAACGTGTTGGGGATAGCTGGGACCTGGTGGTCTCTAGGCAGGGCGTGGAAGAAAAAATCCACTCCACTATTATAATAGACACTACGGGCCCGGGTGCTAAGCTTACCCGCAACATTTCCTGCCTGGAAGGGATGGAAGATGGTGCTACGGACCTGGAACCTGCCATTTTTGCAGTGGCAGAGGGCATTCCCCATAGCCGTGAACATATCGAATTGTTCTTCGGTAGCGAATTCAAGGATGGCTATGGCTGGATTTTCCCCCGTGATGGCAAGGAAGTGAATATTGGTCTCGTCCTTGGAAAGAACGTTAAAAACGATATTTCCCTGCGTCAGAGATTGCTGGACTTTATCGCTAAGGATTATCCGGGTGCTACGGTAAAGGGAATTTATGGTGGTAAGATCGCCTGTGGTCAGTCCAACAAGCCTATTGCCAAGTGCGGTCTTTTTAAGGCCGGCGATTCCGCCAGCTGCGTAAATCCCATTAGCCGTTCCGGCATTACGGAATCTCTGCTTTGCGGCAAGATTGTTGCCGAGGCTGCCTTTGAATGGCTGAATGATTCCGGTGCAAATCGTTCTGCGATCGAAGAGAACGCCACCAAGCGCTGGATGAAGGAAATGGGGAATTCCCATATGCAGATTGCCCGCGGTAAGGATGGCTTCAACCAGATTACCGACGATCAGTTTGATAAGGCGGCGCTCCGTCTTTCCAAGCTGCCCCGCGAGAAGCAGACTATTTTCCGTATTTTCTTTAACGTTCTGTGGGCAAGCCCCGCGCTAGTCTGGAAGATGCGTTCTTTCCTGCATTGGTAGTAAGAAGGTTGATTGATCATGTCCGAAGTCATTGAAAAACGTCTCGAAGAAGTCCGCGCCAAGTTCGCGACTTTCACTGCCCCTGGTGCAGATCCCGATGACAAGTGGAATTATATCATTGGTCTGGCAAAGGCTCACAAGGGTATGGACGAATCTCTGAAGAATGAAAAGTTCATCGTGGTAGGCTGTGCCGCCACCATGTACCTTGTTCCTCAGTTTACGGGTAGCGCCATCCATTTCGAGATGGATGTAGAAGGCGGTACCACCAACCCGCTGATCAGCCGCGGTCTAGGCGCTCTCGCTCTGAGCATCTACAACGATATGGCTCCCGCCGATATCCTTGCGGTGGACCCGAAGTTTTTCCAGGACATTGGCCTGAACGTTGGGCTTTCTCCCACACGTTCCAATGGCTTTGCCAGCCTCCTGAAGCAGATTTATTTGTACGCACGCGTCTATGACGCAATTTCTAAAAAGTAAGGTGAAAAATGGCTTTTAGTTTCTTGAACGGAAAGAGTCCTTTTGACGAAGCAGAAGAACGCCTGGAAGCAGGCGAAACCATTAACGGCAAGCCCAAGATGCCCAAGGCACCCGTCATGGGTTGGTCCGATGGCGTCTTCCTGATTGTGATTATCGCTGCTGTGGTTGGCGGTTATCAGTATTATAAGTATGCCAAGAATAAGACTGCCGAAGTCTATGCCCAGTGCCAGGCTCTTTACGAAGCTTGTGCTACCGATGCTTCCAAGTACATTGAAATGGAAGAATGCTACAAGGGAACCATGGACCTGAGCTTCACCAGCGACTCCCTGGAAATTCTGGGTCAGAACCGCTTGGTGGAAGTGGACTCCATGCGCTTTATCCAGCAGGGTTTCCTTACAGACGCCAAGTCCTTCCTGAAGGATGGCGATACCACTTCTGCAGTGAAGGCTCTCAAGGAATACAAGGGTGCCATGCTGCTGAATGGCGTTGGCGAAAAGGCTGAATGGGAAAAGATTGAATCCCTCGGCAAGTAATTTCCGCTAGTGTTTGATACGAAAAGTCCTCGGCTTTGCCGAGGACTTTTCCGTTAAGGGAGTTAAATCTTTTCCAGCGTGATTTCTCGTTCGGTCTCGTTCAAGATCTCGATGCGGATGATGTGGGTTAGACCGGGATCGTTACCTTCCAGACGTTCCGGCCATTCAATCAGGCTGATTCCCTGAGAAAGATAATCCGGGTCCAGGCCAACTTCGTAAAGATCTGCTCCACCTTCTAGACGGTAAAGGTCAAAGTGGAAAATAGGCGGGTTGTTAGGATACTCGTGAAGGATGGTGTAGGTGGGGGAGCAGACGGATCCTTCGAATCCCAGGCCCTTGCAGACCCCACGGCTAATCACCGTCTTTCCCGCCCCAAGGTTTCCGAACATGGCCACCTTGTCTCCCGGCTGTAGACTCTTCCCGAACTCCACCGCCCAGCTGTAAGTATCTTCTTCCGATGTAAATTTCATTGTTACAGCTTGTCTTTGAATTGTTGGTAGGTGAACTTGTGCAACAAATGGAACTTGCCCTGTTCGTCGAACTTACCAATGCTGGGGTGACGTACTCCGTTGAAGAATGTGGTTTTCACCATGGTGTAGTGAATCATATCTTCAAAGATGATCTTTTCCCCGACTTCAAGAGGATGGTCAAAGGAGAAGTCTCCCAGCTGGTCACCTGCCAAACAAGAATTTCCTGTTAGTTTGTATGTAAACTTCTTTTCTCCGGGCATACCTGCGCCTGTAATGGCGGGGCGGTAGGGCATTTCCAGGCAGTCCGGCATATGGTCGCTGATGGACACGTTCAGAACTGCGATGTCCATTTCGTTGTGAACGATGTCACCGACGGAGGCTACCAGTTCGCCCGTCTGCCAACCCACGGCTTCACCCGGTTCCATAATTACGGTCAGGTGAGGATAGCGACCCATGAAGTCCTTCAGGATTCGAACCAACTCATCACGGTGGTAATCCTTACGGGTAATATGGTGGCCACCGCCGAAGTTCACCCACTTCATCTGGGGGAGGTACTTGCCGAAGTGCTGCTCGAATGCCTTCAGGACCCCTTCCAGGGCGTCGGCATCCTGTTCGCACAGGGCGTGGAAGTGCAGACCATCAATTCCATCCAGGAGTTCAGGTTTGAATTCTGCTTCGGTCACACCTAGACGGCTGAACTTGCCACAGGGGTTGTAAAGATCCGTGTCTACGGTGGAGAACTGGGGGTTGACGCGGATGCCTGCGCTTACACCAGCCTTCAAGGTCTTGTCTTTAAAACGCTGCCACTGGCTGAAGCTGTTGAAGCTAATGTGGCCGGCGTAGCTTAAAATTTCGTCAATTTCATCGTCTTCGTATACCGGTGCGAAAACGTGAACTTCCTTTCCCATTTCTTCCTTGGCCAGTCTGGCTTCGTTCAGGGAACTTGCGGTTGCTCCTGCCAAATATTGGCCCACCAGGGGGAAGGATCTCCAGAAACTGTAACCCTTCAGGGCACAGATAATCTTAACGCCAGTTTTCTTCTGAATTTCGTCCAAAGTCTCCATATTTTTACGAAGACGGGTTTCATCCAGGACATAACAGGGGGAAGGAACTTGAGAATAGTCTAACATATGCCCAAAGATAGCCTTTTTTTACCATTTTTCTTCTACTTTTTTACTTTCCATTAACTAGATTTAGAGTGATGAGTTTCTCTTCTTATAAGCATATTGTTTTGACAGCTTTGTCTTTAGCGTTCTTCCAGGTGGCTATGGCCCAGCCGGCTAACCAGGGAGTGCAAGTTAATTCTCAGGTCGTCGCTACCCCTCGTGGTGCAACCGCAACCCTCGATGAAATGATTCAGGCAAAGCTTGACTCCATTAATCGTGTCACCACCGCGGTAGGTACCCGCAATTCCGACAGTCTTGCCCAGGCTAAGGCTGACAGCATTCGTAAGCTGATCCAGGAAGGCAAGTACGTCCAGCGTGCCAAGTACGACAAGAAGAACTTCGACCACTGGAACGTGGATACCACTCTCCAGAAGGCCATGAAGGAAAAGATGGTCGGTGTGTGGCGCACTCCTATCATCGCTCACGGCCATGCCTTCCGCGATGCAGAGCTCCGCTTCACTCCCAATGACACCCTGGTTGGTGTGACCCGCACTTATTCCGACTCCGGTCGCTACCAGATGACTGGCGAATACACCTTCAAGGCTCGTTATCGCTTCGATTCCGACCAGTCCCTGGTCAGTCGCGAAGTTTTCACCGACCGTAAGGTGGTCCGCTGGGACTTCATCTCCTTCGACCTGGCTGGTGACTCTCTGGTCTACAACTTGAACAAGTTGGAATTCCGCGACCTGAACGATAACTGGCTCAATGCCCTTCAGGGTTTCGACAACATTCCTCCCGAAGTTTATCGCCACGACGCGAAGGCTTCCGAAGAAATGAAGAAGTCCTACGAAGCTTGGGAAAAGAGAAAGAAGAAGTAAGGCTCAATTCTCCTTATGAATTTAAGAACCGGAGTAGGCTTCCTGATATTAGCCGCGCTCGCGGTTCTTTTTTCGTATCTGACCTTGACCTCCGGTTCGGTTGAGATTTCCTGGTCAAATCTATTTTCAAGTGACAGCTCCAGCATGGCTAGTCGGATCTTCTGGGAGATTCGCTTCCCCCGACTGGTGGCGGCTGTCCTCTCTGGAATCAGTCTTGCGGTGGCTGGACTTTCCCTCCAGACATTGTTCCGCAATCCCCTTGCGGGCCCCTTCGTTCTGGGGATTAGTAGCGGTGCCAGCCTTGGGGTGGCACTGTCCCTTCTGGCTGGATTCAGCTTTGGTCATTTTGGTGTTCTGAGTTCTGCTGCGGTAGGCGCCTTTGGGGTAACCGCCATCGTGATGGCCGTCTCTACCCGCTTCAATAACTCTACGGTACTTCTTGTGGTGGGACTTCTGGTGGGCTACTTCATCGATGCCATCGTGAGCCTTTTGATTGTCCATAGCGATGCGGAATCCTTACGCGTTTATGTGAGCTGGGGCATGGGTAGCTTCGGTCGCTTGACTTGCGATAGCGTGGGGGCTTTTGGCGCTGTGACGGTGGTTGGCCTTTTGCTGGTGGCGTGCTCCATGCGTTATTTAAACGCGGTTCGCCTGGGTGATGATTTTGCCCGCGGTCTTGGAGTGAATGTGAAGCTGGGTAGAATCCTTATCCTGCTGGGGACGTCCATCCTGGCGGCGTCCTCCACGGCCTTCTGCGGACCTGTGGCCTTTGTGGGAATTGCGGTTCCTCACCTGGCCTATATGCTGTTCAGGACCAGTAACCATCGAGTGCTGTTGCCTGGTTCTGCCTTGTGCGGTGCAGTACTTTGCCTTGCGGCTTCCTTATTCCAGACATTGCCCTTGAATGCGGTATTGAGTCTGGTGGGCGTGCCTGTGGTGCTGTGGGTGATTATTCGCGGCGGGAGGGTGCGCTAATGACGGCTCTGTTGAA
Organism: Fibrobacter sp. UWEL; assembly: GCF_900142535.1. Classification (NCBI taxonomy): domain Bacteria; kingdom Pseudomonadati; phylum Fibrobacterota; class Fibrobacteria; order Fibrobacterales; family Fibrobacteraceae; genus Fibrobacter; species Fibrobacter sp. UWEL. The sequence goes on along the minus strand of NZ_FRBE01000005.1, from coordinate 163,111 downwards.
GTGCGAACATTTGCAGTTCGGTTATGAAAAGTCCGCCTTTGCGGATTCTATGGATTTTGAATTGCAGTCGGGTGAAGTTGTTGCCTTGATGGGGGAGAACGGTTGCGGTAAAAGCACTCTGCTGAAAACTATGGTGGGGCAGATTCCTGCTTTGGATGGATCCGTTTCCTTGTTGCAAAATGATTCTCGGGAAGAATTAGTTTGTCTGAAAAATATGGACGCCCGGGAACTGGCGAAGCGTATTGCTCTTGTTCGTATGAGTGGCATTACTCCTGACCGCATGACAGTTCGTGAATTTGTGAGCCTGGGCCGCTCTCCTTATGCAGGGCTTTTTGACGGACGTTCCCGAGAAGATGAAAAAGCAATTGACGATGCCATCAGCTTGTTGGAACTGAAAGACTTTGAAAACCGTATGGTGGCAAGTCTCAGTGACGGTGAACGGAGCCGTGTGTTCCTGGCGGAAGCGGTGGCCCAGCAGGTAAAGATCTTGTTGCTGGATGAACCCAATGCATTTTTGGATATTCCTCGCAGTCATAAGCTGTTTAAGCTCCTGAGAATGCTTGCGGCAGAAAGGGGCATGGGCATTGTGGTTTCTACACATTCCGTGGAGTATGCGGAACGGTACTGCGATCGCATTATGGTCATTTGCGATGGAAACGTTGGCGTTGAAAAAGCCTGCGATGCCCGTGAAAAAGGTTTGCTGGACTGGACCGAATGAGAAAGATACTTGTATTCCTAATCGCCTTTTTATTACTGGCTCTTGCATCCTGCGCTTCATCCAAAAATGAAAGTGTATCCGAAACAAAGGCTGTTTCTGAACCCGCCGCAAATCAAGCTTCAGTGATGATTGATTCTTCAAATGGAAATCGTCATTTCCTCTGGAGAGTTTCCGATGACAATTCTTATGTGTGGCTGCTGGGAAGTATCCATTTTGCAGATTCCTCTTTTTATCCGCTGGATTCTGTCGTTGAGAATGCGTTTGTCTGGGCGGAAGAGCTGGGCGTAGAAATTGACGTCAGCGATGATTCTGTCTCGGCTGAAATTGGAAAGCTATCTATGGAGCAGGGCGTGCTTCCTAAGGGAGAAACCTTGAATCAGGTGTTGCCCCGACAGCTTTGGAATTCTCTGGATAGTCTTTGCTCCGCCTGGAATTATCCTGTGTCCATGTTGATGCATCTGCGCCCCTGGTTTGCTGCCATGATGATTAGTTCTGTCGCGATTATGCGCACGGGTATTAATCCAGAATATGGTATCGATAACGTTCTGATGGGCCGTGCGGTGGAAGAGGGAAAAGTCATTGTTGGGTTGGAAACGGTGGAAGAGCAAGTGGACGCCCTGTCCGGTTCCGAGAATTCGGACTCCGCCGGAATTTACTACCTGAAGAATACCCTTCGTGAAATTTCCAGCCTAGATTCCATGATCGCAGGAATTATGACTTCCTGGAAAACAGGGAATGATTCCTTGATGCAAATCCTTCTGGATGTGGAAACGGGTGAATGTCGCCCGGAGGATGATTGCGAAAGCGACGCCAAGTTGAAGAATGAAATCGAGACCCGTCTCTATGATAATCGGAATGCCAAGATGGCTGAGAATGTGGCTGAATTCCTGGCGGATGACCGAAAGGTTTTTGTGGTGGTGGGAACGGCTCACCTGGCTCTTGAAAGAAACAACGTTATCGACCTTCTCTTAAAGATGGGCTACAAGGTTGAACGTTTCTAATTGTTTTTAGGAAAGATCCTTCACGTCCATTTCCAGGCGGCGAAGCCTGTTGTAGAGGGCGGTGCGGATGAGACCCAACTGCTTTGCCGTGGTGCTTACGGAACCGCCGTTCTGGACGATTCGCTTTTTCAGGAAGACGCGTTCCTGTTCCAGCTGGGCTTCCCGAAATTCATCGTAGGTCATTGCAATTGAGTTGGCCGGAAGCGCAGTGATGCTATCTGCAGTCATTGAAATTCCAGAGGAATTTTCGGTGTCGAAGAATAAGTCTTCCGGCTGAATGACGGGATTGCTTGTAAAACAGAGTGTGCGCTGGATAAGATTTTCCAATTCGCGAATGTTTCCGGGCCAGTTGTGCTGTTGTAATTTCTGGAGCGCTTCTGCAGAAAGAATGCGTGTGTCGCCTGGGTTTTGATATTGACCAATAAAATAGTTGACCAGATCGGCAATGTCCTCAGGGCGCTTTCTCAAGGGGGAAACGGAAAGTGGAATAACGTTCAGACGGTAGTAAAGGTCTTCGCGGAAATTCTTTTCGGCCACCTCTTGCTTTAAGTTTCGGTTGGTTGCCGCAATAATACGCACGTTAATATGCTTCGTCTTGTTGGCGCCTACAGGACGAATTTCCCGATTCTGCAAAACGCGGAGGAGTTTCACCTGAGTGTGGAGCGGCATATCACCGATTTCGTCCAGGAAGATGGCGCCTCCGTCGGCTTCCTCAAAAAGTCCGATACGGTCTGTCTGTGCGCCGGTAAAGGCTCCACGAACGTGTCCGAACAATTCGCTTTCAAAAAGATTTTCGGGAATGGCGCTGCAGTTCACCGTAATGAACTTGTCGTACATGCAGGCAACAGCTCTTGCAATGAGTTCCTTACCGACGCCGGTTTCTCCCTGAATGAGAACGGGGCTGGTGTGGATCATGGCTTTTAGAATACTTTTGCGGAGGTTTTCCATGGGAACGCTGTTTCCCACCAGGTGGGACATGCGGTCTCTAAATGTTTCCCTAGCGCGCACAATGCGCTTCAGGTCCGATAGCTTGCTCATAAGATGAACGCGAAGTGACGTCACGTTCATGCAGATGTCTGTAAGGCCGTTTAGGGAAGAGCCATAGTTGGACAAATCTTCCGCATAAGCGAAAATCATGGTGTCCGGAGAATTGGCTCGAATGTAGGAGAGGCTCTTTTCGTTTTCGTTAGGAAATGAATCCAGATCCCACAGGAGAATGGAGGCAAGAGGTCGCTGATTCCTTGTGGAGGTAATCTGCGACGTTGTGGAATGAACGCTCACGTCATAATTCACGGAGGAAAGCACATCCTGGATAAAGGAGGATGTTTGCGTTTCCTGAGTGAAAAAATCGATAAGCATAGCAAAAATGAAAAATTAAGGATGGAGAATGAAAAAATATTTATAATCGCGGCGAAGCCGCCTATATTCTATTTTTCATATTTCATAATTCATCATTCATTGCAAATAAGCGTAGCTTACTTGCCCAGTTCCTTACTGCGTTCGGTGCCTGCAACTACAGCCTTGATGACGGTGCTGCGGAAAGCGCCTGCTTCCAGGGCGTCGATGCCTGCGATAGTGGTGCCTGCAGGAGAGCAGACCATTGCGCACAAGTCGCTGGGGCTCTTGCCGGACTGCTTTACCAGTTCCACGCTACCCTCGATGGTGCCGAGGGCCAGCTTCAAAGCTACATCGCGGGTAAGGCCTGCCTTAACGCCGCCGCGGGTAAGAGCTTCGATGAATTCGAATACGTAAGCCGGAGCGCTGCCGGAAAGACCGGTAACAGCGTCCATGAGGCTTTCTGCAACGCGGCAGGTAACGCCGATGTTGCCAAAGATCTTTTCTGCAGTTGCCAAAGTTTCTTCGGTTACACCGTCAGTTGCGAGACCTACGGAACCCTTGCCCACAGTGAGGGGGAGGTTGGGCATGACGCGGAGAACCTGGTTCTTGGTGCCCAAAACGTCGGTAAGAGCCTTGCGGGTTACGCCAGCCATAATGCTGATGAAAGTCTTGGAAGTCTTGATTGCCTTGACAGCGTTCTTCCATTCGGTGGCGACCAGCTTAAAGATCTGGGGCTTGACGCAAAGGAAAGTAACGTCTGCCTTCTTGACGCCTTCGGCGAAGTTCTTCACGCGAACGCAACCGAGAGCAGTTACTTCGGCAGCAGCCTTATCGCTGGGGTCAAAGAAGAAAATGGACTTGGGGTCGTTACCAGCCTGAAGAAGGCCGCGAAGAATTGCACCGCCCATGTTGCCGGTGCCAGCGAAGAAAATTTTATTAACCATAATTCGTTGTTAAAAAAATGTGAAAATTTTTTAGTTATAAATTACGAATTATGAATTACGAGACGAATAATCGCGGCTCTGCCGCCTAGCTAGTTCTAGTAATTCGTACTTTATAATTCATAATTAGGTAAAAATCAACTTCGTTGATTTTTACCTCACGCTGTCCTTTGCCTTGCGGAGGAATTCCAGCAGATCATCGTTGGTCTTGTACTGCTTCATCCACTTGATCATCTTATCCATAACGCCGTTTTCGGTATCGTTCTGCATGCCCTGACGAACGCTCCAGATAATGTCCTGTTCGCGGAGGCTGAGCAAGCGGTCTTCCTTACGGGTACCGGACTTAAAGATGTCGATAGCGGGCCAGGTGCGCTTTTCTGCCAGACGGCGGTCAAGAACCAGTTCCATGTTGCCGGTGCCCTTGAATTCTTCGAAGATCACTTCGTCCATGCGGCTACCGGTTTCAATCAAGGCGGTACCGATAATGGTGAGGGAACCGTTCTTCTGAATCACTTCACGAACGGGCTCGCCGAAAATGGTCTGAATGACCTGACCATTGGAATCCTTCTTGAAGTCCCCGAGCTTGTCTGCGATCTTACGGGCGGCGCCGAAGAACTTCTTGGGGAACTGCATGGCCATGGCGTCCACACCACCAGAAAGAATCTTGCCGGAGTGGGGAATCACCACGTTGTTGGCACGAGCAAAACGGGTAATGGAATCCAAGAGAACCACCACATCCTTCTGCTGTTCTACCAGGCGCTTGGCCTTTTCCAGAACCATGGTGGCCACACGGGCGTGATGGTCAGGAGGTTCATCGAAAGTGGATGCTACCACTTCAGCCTTCAAAGCCGGATTCTTTTCAACAAGCTTACCCACGATTTCGCGCATTTCAGTCACTTCTTCCGGGCGTTCGTCGATGAGGAGTACCATGATGATTACTTCAGGATGGTTTACGGCGATGGCGCGAGTCATGTTCTGGAGAAGAATGGTCTTACCGGTACGGGGAGGAGCGAGAATAATGGAACGCTGACCCTTACCGATGGGGCTGAACAAATCCATGACGCGGGTAGTCAATTCTTCCGAATCATGTTCCAGGCGAATCTTTTCGTTGGGGTGAATCGGAGTCAAGTATTCGAATGCTACGCGACGCTTGATCTTTTCGGGATCGTCAAAATTTACTTTGTCTACACGGCGCAGGGCGTAGAACTTGTCGCCTTCGCGGGGCGGGCGTGCAAGACCTGCAACGGTGTCACCCACCTTCAGGCCAAAACGGCGAATCAGGTTCTGGCTGACGTAAACGTCATCGGGACCCTGCTGGTAGTTAAATTCGGTATTGCGGAGGAAGCCGTGACCCTGGGGAGTGACTTCCAGAAGGCCTTCGGCGTAAACGATGTTGTTTTCGTTTTCCAGACTCTGGAGCAAGAGACCCAGGGACTGCTTGCGGTAACGGCGGAAGTCAACGTTTTCCTTCTGGCTAGCCAGTTCCTGCAAGTCGCTCATGGTCATCTTGCGGTACTTGGCCCAACAATCGCGAGCCTTGCACCAGGCTTCGGAATCCGGTTCCGGCAGCGGAGTGGGGTCTTCTTCTTCCTGCTGCTGGGGACGGTTGTTATTGTTGTTGTTGCGATTGTTCTTGTCGAACTTATTAAACTTGTTCTTCTTGTCAAACTTGTTGAAACGACCGTTCTGCTGGTTGCGATTATTTTGCTGACCATCGCCTTCGGAAGCTTCGCTGTTGTTTGCTTCGCTATTATTTGTTTCAGCATTGTTTGCGGTGGCTTCGGCGCCTTCTGCAGGGACAGCGCCTTCGGAAGGGTTCTTCTGGACCTTTTCTGCGGGCTGATTTTCTGTAACTTCTACAGCGGTTTCTGCCTTGGGGGCTTCGACAATTTCAGCGCTGGGGGCGGGGGCTTCTGCAGCATTTGCCATCACTTCTTCGGCGGCATGCTTCTTTGACTTTTTATCTTCGGCTTTCTTTTCGCCCTTGGGCTTTGCAGTGCGCTTAGCCGGCTTTGCCTGGACTTCCTGTTCTGCAGGGGCGTCGATATTTACTGCCAGTTCTGCGGGTACTTCTATTCCGGTAGATTCCTGATCGGCCAAATGAGTCGTCTTGGTTTTCTTTGTGGTCGCCACAATGGTGTCCTATATATATAGTGAGTTGATGAAACTTTTTAATATAAAAAACAGATAATTTCTCGAAAACGAGAATTTCTGGCTGTTTTGGAATGTTAATCTGATTATTAACGATTTATTTGTTAAAAGGGCAAATGAACCCTACCCTTGGGTGGTCATAAGATAGATAAAAAAAATCTATTTGTCACGAAAAGAGGCCTTTTTTTGAACTTTTTTAGAAAAAACTTATAACGGCGTTTATTTGGATCTCGTGAGGCTGTTTTTTTTGACGGGGTGTCAAAAAATGTGCACCTTGAAAAGCTATATTGGGGGCGTGAATTCTTTAGAAAGAGTATTTGTTGCTCTAGGGACAAATCTTCCCAACCGTTCCCGTCATTTGAGCGAAGGTCGCCAAATGTTGAAGAAGGTGTCTTCGGGGGAATGGCTGGAAAGCCCGATTTACGAAACTCCTCCGGTAGGTCCGGAAGGTCAGGGTCCCTATTTCAACCAGGTGGTCAGCTTCCTGTATTCTGGAACTGCTGAACAAATGCTCTTCTATCTGAAGGGTTCGGAATTTATTCTCGGTCGAAAGGATAGGGGACACTGGAACTCAAGGGAGATTGATCTGGACCTGCTTTATTTTGGCAGCCAGACCTGCGAGGGAAGGTTGATCGTTCCCCATTCCCAAATAACGAATAGGCAGTTTGTGTTGGTACCATTGAATGACATCGCTCCCAACTGGATGGACCCGAGGACGGGGCTTTCCGTGGGAAACATGCTGGCGTCCCTTCTTGAAAAAGAAGAAAAGCTGTCCTTTCGCGTGATTACCTCGGAGGAACCCTAGTATGCTGACTGAAAAAGGTGTTCATTTTTTGGCTATTGAAGGCGTCATCGGCGTCGGCAAGTCCTCCCTTGCGCAGATCATCGCAGAACGCTGGAAGGCTGTGCTTATCGAGGAAAACTTCGCCGAGAATCCCTTCCTGGAAAAGTTTTATCAGAATAAGGAAGCTTACGCCTTCCAGACCCAGCTGTTCTTCCTGCTGGATCGACATAAGCAGCTGCAGAACTCCGCCTTGCAGAGCGACCTGTTCCACGACCTGCTGGTCAGCGATTATACTTACGAAAAGGACCAGATTTTTGCAGCACAGAACCTGCAGGAAAGCGAATACGCCATGTACGAACAGGTGGCAAATACCTTGAATAAGGGTGTTCCTCATCCGGACCTGGTTGTATACCTGCAGGCTAGCGTACCTACTTTACTTGACCGAATTCACGGTCGCGGTCGTGCCATGGAAAAGTCCATCGAGGCGTCCTACCTGAAGGCCCTGATGGACCGCTACGATCATCATTTTTGGAATTATCCCTATGCGCCTGTCTTGATCATCAATACAGACCATATTGATTTTGTCCACAATGAATCTCACTTACAGCTTGTGCTGGATGCCATCGCATCTTGTCCCAAGCAGACGACTTATTTTGTTCCAGAAGGTAAATAATGCAAGTTATTAAGTCTATCGAATCCTTACGCCAAGCTCTGAAGCCGTTAGCTGCTCAGGGTAAGACGATCGGTCTTGTGCCTACCATGGGTGCTCTTCACGATGGTCACGGTGCCTTGATCAAGGCTTCTGTAAAGGAATGCGATGTCACCGTGGTCAGTGTGTTTCTGAACCCGATCCAGTTCGGTAAGAACGAAGATCTGGATAAGTATCCGAAGCGCCTGGAAGCTGACGCCAAGTTGGCTGAAAATATCGGTGCAGACTTTGTCTTTGCTCCCTCCGTCGATGAAATGTATCCCGATGGAGACCCGCTGACCATGGTCCGCGACGAAACGCTTGAGAGCATGTATTGCGGTTCCTATCGCCCGGGACATTTCCGTGGCGTTCTTACCGTTGTTTCTAAGCTGTTCCTGATTACCAAGGCTGATCATGCTTATTTTGGCGAGAAGGATTACCAGCAGGTGTTCCTAATCGAACGTATGGTGAAGGACCTGAACTTCGATATTCAGATTCACCGCGTAAAGATTGTTCGTGAAAGTTCTGGCCTTGCACTTTCTAGCCGTAACGAATACTTGACTGAAGAAGAACGTGTACGTTCTCTGGGTATTAGCGCTGGCCTGAAGTTGGCTAAGGATGCTTACGAAGTGGGTGAACGTAGTGTGGTCCGCATTCGTGATCTGGTGGTCAAGTCCATTCTCGCTAATCGCGGACAGGTCCAGTTTGTGGAAGTGGTGAATCAGAAGGATTTGCAGAAGTTCAACGGCATGCTCAAGAATGAGGATAAGGTTGTAATCCTGGTGGCAGCCTTCTTCGGGAAGACTCGCCTCATCGATAACATCGAGCTGAACTGATTCTATTGCGAAGAAAATGCAAAAGACCTCGGCAGAGCCGGGGTCTTTTGCTTTTGAAATTTACTTCTCAGTAGCGGTGAATACGCCGTCCCAGAGTTCGCCGGGGGCTACGGGCGGGTTGATCTTGTACTGCTGACAACGCTTGATGTATACCTGTGAGGGACACTGCTTGCTGCCGGGGTCTCTTTCGGGATGGTGGGGTTCCAGGTCTAGGCATTGGGTGAAGAGTTCGATTGCTTCGTCCCACTTCATTTCCAGATAGCACTTGCGGGCTTCTTCCCAGATTTTCACCAGCTTCAGGAGTTCTTCTTCCTGTTCGGGTTCGCATCTTGTGGCCTTAAGCAATCTAATTCTTTCCTGGTCCTTGTCCGTACGCTTGGGCTTGATACGAAGTTTGTTGATTTCTTCGTCATCGGCACGTCTGGTACGTTCCAGAATTTCAAAGGTCTTAACGGGGAGGCTCTTACCCACAACACGGACGGTATCCAGGGAACGGTAAATGAACCTTCCTGTTTCCAGCATTCGTTCGGTGTCTTCACTTATTTGAATGTAGGCGCCGTATTGCTTGGCAGCACTTTCGAGACGTGCGGCCAGGTTCACCGCGTCACCCATCATGGTGTAGTTCTTACGCATGTTGGAACCCATGTTTCCCGTCACGATGTCGCCGGAGTTGATACCGATTCTCATGTGCATGTCGTGAACAACCTTGGGCCACATGTCTCCCTGGCTTGCCCAGGTCTTACGGAGCAGCATGAGTTTTCTCTGCATGCCGACTGCTGCATCACAGGCGCTCTGGGCGTGGTTTTCCAAGGGCATCGGGGCGCCGAAGAATGCGATGATGGCGTCACCTTCGTATTTGTCCAGGGTGCCCTTGTTGTCCAGCAGGGTGTCTGTCATTCCAGTCAAATATTCATTTAACAACGTAACCAGTTTACTCGGGTCGCCAATTTTTTCGGAGAAGGTAGAGAAACTTGCAATGTCAGTAAAGTAGGCGGATATGTGAGACTTTTCACCACCGAGCGTGGGCATAATTTCGTTGTTCACCATGTTGTCAATCAGTTCCGGGGAGATGTACTGTTTAAACACGTTGTTGATGAACTTCTTTTCTCGATTTTCAAAATAGAACTGAACGACCAATGTGATGATGTTAATAAAGATGACCGTGAGTAACTGTCTGGAAACGCCGATGTAAAGGCCGTGACCAAAGTACTGGTAGGCAACAAAGATGTAGGCGCTCATGATCAAAATGGAAATGAGGGCAGAAACGTATCCCTTGAAATAAAGACCGAAGATAACGCAGAGCAGGGCCAGGAATATGATGATGATTGCCTGTCTGTAGTCATCCATTACCACCAGATAATCATCTTCTAGGATGTTCTTGATGATGGTGGCGTGAATCAACACGGCGGGGTAGTTTTCTTCGTGGGAGGTGTGCACAAAGTCGAATAGAGCCGGTGCTGCAGAACCTAGAATGAAGATTTTTCCTTGATAGAGACCGGGGTCAATGCGGTTCTTGGTGACGTCGTAATAAGAAAGATGCTGGAAAGTTCTCTTGGGTTCGTCTGTGTTGTACTTGCCCTTATAGTTGACTCGGAAACTTCCGTACTTATTGATGGGAATTTTCTTTTCGCGGCCAAAGCGAAGTTCTTCACCGGGCTTCAGGGACGTGATTTCTTTTTCGTTGATGGCCTGAATTTCGCGAATGACGTAGTCCGACAAAATGGCGATGTTGGACATCCACGCTTTCTTGACCTTGCTGTAATGAAGGTCCATGTCCAGGGATAGATGGATGGGCTTGTTGACGGGGATATTCTGAAGGGAATCCTTGAAGTAATGCAGTGTATTTACGATGTAGTCCGTAATAATGGCTTCGTCTTCATTGTCCTCATCCGTAAGGACGTAACGGTTGGGACCATCCTCATCCTGCTTCAAGGTGAAACCTTCATGGACGGTGACTTCTTCGCCGTCGTTTACCTTTTTAAGCATTTCAGGTGTCACATCCGGGAGTACTCGGGACAGTTCGTCGGAAAGAACCTGTCCTTCGAATATTTCGAAGTTGACGTTCCCTTCTTCCAATTTGGTGGCAATGATCTTGGAGGAAATATCCTGGAAGTCAAGCGTTGCTTTTTTCTTGATGTCTTTTTCGGCAAGACGTTTCTTCAACTCCAGGAACATGGGGTAACTGAAGTTGGGATAGGTGGTGTGCATCTCTCCCTTCTGGTCCTTGTAGATACCGAAGGGCTTCCCCAGGTTGATGTACTTTCCCATCTTGATTTCCACCTTTTTCGGGTCCTGATGGAACAGGTGGAGAATTGTCATGAGGGACATGGTGGAATAAATCTTGGTGTCCGCCTCGGGGAAGATATCCGGATTGGGGAATCTGTAAAGCATGGAAATGCGGCGGACCACACCGTCGTTGTCGGGATAGGCGTTGACGGAACCCAGTCTTGCGCCTGCGTTGGCCAATTCGGGGAAAACGTTATCCAGCAGGTCCTTTGCTTCGATGTTATCCGGCTTGTCCGCCTGGCTTAATTCAAAGGTGGAACCGTAACCCACTTCGGCAGCGCGAGCTTCTGTACTGAGGGGGCGCCATTGGGATTCAAACTTGTATGCCTTGGAATCGTCAAACATGTCGCATACGATGGACACGCCACCTTCTGCAACGGAGGATACCAGCATGGAGTCGTAGTTATAATAAGAGCGAATTCTGGAGTCCAGGGAGTCCCAGTTTTCCGTATCGTTTACGTCGTGCAGGAGTTCTCGTACCTGCTGGGTCTTCAGCTTTCCGAAGTCCGCCGTTTTAAACATAATATCGAAGCCGATTGCAGATGCACCGCCATTATTCAAGTTCTTGACTACGTCGGCATGGATAAATCGGTCCCATTCGTTGTAGGGACCCAGTTTTGCAAGGGCAGGTTCGTCAATATCGACAATCAGAATGTTGGGGTCGTAATTGTTGGCTAGCTTGATTTTGGCGCTACCTGTAGAGGATGTGCCATCGGTAAGTTCGTAATCGCCATCCAGGGCTTCATCTAGATTGGTGTTGGTAATGCGTTTCGAAAACTGGTCGTACAAAAGGTTCTCGAGAGCTTCCGCTCCGTTTCGGATGGATCCGGTCATATCGTTTTGGGAACTTCCAAAAACAATCAGCAAAACCACCACAATGGAGGAGCCGATGATACCGGACAAAACCTTCTTGACTTGTTTCGACAACTTGACTTTCATAGAAGGAAAGATAATAAGATAAGCCCGTTTGTCATTTGAGCGTCAAAATTATAGACTATATTTGAGAAGTAAAAATCGGAGGCGATTTGGCTACTCAAAAAAAGAAAACGGCTAAGAAAGGTTCTAAGCCGAAGTCCGGGGGAGTAAAAGGGGCGGAAGACCAGGGTTTTGGTCGGATTATTGCAGGTTGGTTCCTGCTAGCAATTGGTGCCCTCCTTCTTTTAGGATGCGTGAGTTCTGTCTATAGTGGAGAAGGGGGCAATTGGCTAGGACCCTATTTGGGAGAAATTGTACCCAATGTTGTAACCATGCTGTTTGGCAAGGTTGCCGTCATTCTCTTTACCTTTGCCTTGATGGCCTGGGGCGTGACCCTTGCTTTCTCGGGCAAGATTCTGCGTTATTCCCTTGGCCTTTCTTTTCTGACTCTGAATATTTCGTTCCTGCTTTCTCTCAGAGGGTATGGCCTGTCTGGCGTAAAAAGTGATGTTCTCCTGGAAAACGGCGGCTTTGTGGGCCAGTTCTTTACCCAGAATGTGTGGTACTCCATTTTCGGTAAGGCATCGGCTGCCGCCCCCCTGGGAATTCTTGTCCTTACTCTCGCCTTGATCCTCATCCTTTCCTTTGGCCTTCGCCCCAGACATTTCAGCTTCCTGGTAAAGGGATCCCGCTGGATGTCTAGTCTAGCAAGGAAAAAGGACGTTGAGGATGTGGAACCTGTGGAAGCGACCATCGTGGAGCCTAACCGCAAAAAGTCCAAGGAGTTCGTCGAAGAACCTGTGGCAACCAACCGCAAGGGTATTTACATGGATGACAATACGGTCTTCCTGGAACCCGACGAATTCAAGATCAAGCGCAAGGGAGTTCTTGCTCCCTTCAATGGCCGTAAGAACTGGCTGGATCAGGATATGAGTCTGGAAAGCGTTTCCGGGATGCCTGGCGATGAAGTGGTCGTGGATAAGGACACCTTCGTAAAGGGCGCGGAAACGATGGCTACTGCAGCATCCGAAGGTTCTACCGCTGCGGGCGGCGAATACGACAAGAACGAAGACCCCGAAATCCGTAGATTGGAAGAATATTTGCGTCAGAACATTCGCAAGATGAATGCTCTGGAAATTGTGGAAGTGAAGGAAAAGATTTCCGCCCTTCGTCGTGCCGGCGACCTGATTGCCTGGGAAAAGGACCGCAAGGGACGTATGCAGGTAAAGGGTGATGTCCGTCGTGATGGCGCTGCTATTGAACCGACTGTTCCACCTCAGGCTGCGTCCGAGGAACCTGCCGCTCCAATGACTGCGCCGATGGCCGCTCCTGTGGCTGCCGGGGCAAGTCCCGTAACGGGCCGCAATACGGTTTTGAGCAAGAACATCCTTCGAAAGAATGATGGTGCAGTTGCAGCTGAAATGGCTGCCGAAGTTGCTGCTGACGAACCTGCTGTGGAAAATACTAAGCCAGCGATTAACGCAGAAGACCTGCTGGGTGGGGATGGTGCCGCTACTGAGTTTAGAAGCGCTCCCGAAAATGAGGATGATACTTTTGCGCCTGTAGTTTATGGCGCCGACGATGATGAACCTCAGGATAACGTGGAATTCCAGGACAAGACCTTGGTTCCTTCCGGAAATTCCATGGCGGGAGCTCGCGCTGCTAGCATTCCCCCGCGGGAACCTACTGCATATGATGAGTATAAGGTTCCGTCCATCTCCGACATTCTGAACGATCATGAAGCCCAGACCGCCGATTATACGGAAGACGAACTGAACGCCATCGGTAAGATGCTGGAAGAAAAGCTGGAAAACTTCAAGGTGAAGGGCCGTGTCATCGGTTGCGAAACGGGCCCCATGATTACCCGCTTTGAAGTGGAGCCGGGTCCTGGTGTTAAGGTAAGCCGCTTTACCGCCTTGCAGGAAGATTTGGCCATGCCTCTGCGTGTGTCCTCCGTCCGTATCCTGGCGCCCATTCCCGGTAAGGCCGCCGTAGGTATTGAAATTCCCAATCGTAAGTTCCAGACGGTATTCAGTAAGGATGTGTTCGAAAGCGAAAAGTTCGCTCCCACTCCGGAAAAGATTCAGGTGGCCTTGGGTAAGGATATTACCGGCGAAGCATTCACCATGGATCTGGCAAAGGCTCCTCACTTGCTGATTGCTGGTCAGACGGGTTCTGGTAAGTCCGTCTGTATTAACGCTCTCATGGCAAGTATGCTGTTCAGTAAGACTCCCGACGAACTCCGCATGATTCTTGTGGACCCGAAGGCTGTGGAACTGAAGATGTACGAAAATATCCCGCACCTCTTGGCGCCTGTGATTACCAAACCCGAAATTGCCATTCAGGCTTTGCAATGGCTCTGTTATGAAATGGACCGCCGTACCGAAGTGCTTGCAACGGCAAAGGTTCGTAACATCGGTGGTTTTAACGCCAAGTTTGAAGCGGGCGAACTTCCCGATGATATTCCGGACGAAGACAAGGGCCATCGCATGCCGTTTATCGTGGTGATTATCGACGAAATGGCGGATCTCATGATGGTTGCCGGTAAGGAGATTGAAAAGTCCGTAGCCCGCCTGGCTGCTAAGGCTCGTGCGGTGGGCATTCATCTGGTCCTTGCAACTCAGCGTCCGTCTGTGAAGGTGATTACGGGTATTATCAAGGCCAACCTGCCTACTCGAATTAGCTTTAAGGTGGCATCCCAGATTGATGCCCGTACTGTGATGGATCACGCCGGCGCCGAAAAGTTGCTGGGCCGTGGCGACATGCTGTTCAAGGCTGTGAACGATCCTGATCCGGTTCGCGTCCATGGTGCATTCCTCAGCGATGAGGAAGCGGAAAAGCTGGCAGATGCTTGCTCTAACCAGAACGTCTACTATCCTCAGGTCGAATCCTTCGATGTTTCCGAAGGTGTGGATGGGGATGACGATGGGGAAGGCGGCAAGCAGCTGGGTAAGCTTGATCCCCTGCTCTTTGACGTGGCCTGCTGGGCAATTGAAGTCAGTGGTCTTTCCACTTCCGCAGTGCAGCGCCACTTTAGTGTGGGGTATAGCCGTGCCGGTAAGATTGTTGACCAGCTCTACGGCTTGGGCGTTTGCGGCCCCAGTAAGGGAAACTCTAAACCTCGTGCCATGCTGGTAGGGATGGATGAACTGATGCAGATGGAACGATCTGGAACCTTTAGATAATGAACAATTAATAACAAGGCGAGAGTCGCGGCAAAACGTAGTTTTGACATGACCGAGCCGCAGCATTAATGGATAACGTTAGTTATCAATAAACAATGAACGATGAACAATGAAAGAATACGCGCCTTCTAAGATTAATTTGTTTCTTGATGTCATTCGCAAACGTGAAGACGGCTACCATGATTTGGGTACGGTCTTCCAGACGGTAGACGCTGGTGATACGGTCAGTGCAGAAGTTCGTAATGATGGTAACATTGTCCTGACTTACAATAATCCGCAGGAATACCCCGTTCAGTCTGATTTGGTCTATAAGGCTGCCGCGGCTCTCAAAGCTTTCGCGGTGGAACAGGGTGTGGCTGGTGCCGATAGTTTCGGTGCTGACATTTACCTCGAAAAGGTCATGCCTCTTGGCGCAGGCCTCGGGGGAGGCAGTGCAGATGCTGCAGCGGCCCTCAGACTCCTCAACCGCCTCTGGAATGTGAATTTCCCCGCAGAGACTCTAGAAGCAATTGGCGCTAAGCTTGGCGCCGATGTGCCCTTCCTGGTTCGTGGTGGTACCGCTTTTGCCGAAGGTATTGGCGAAAAGCTCACTTTCATTAGCCCTTTGCAGCTTCCCGAAGGTGAATATCTGCTGATTTGTACCCCCAAGGACGCCGTTCCCACGAAGGATGCCTACGCAGGTGTTGCCAAGTCCGGACCTGCCCGTTGGGATGCCTACAAGGCTTCCGCCCAATCGGGATCTGCCACCGAATTCCTGCTCCAGCCGGAATCTTTCTTCAATGCCTTTGAAGGTTCTGTGTTCCCCCTGCACCCGCTGGTAGAACAAATGAAGGCCGAATTCCTCCGTCTGGGCGCCAAGTGTACCTTGATGTCCGGCTCGGGGGCTTCCGTCTTTGGAATCTTTGCTAGCAAGGATCAGGCGCAAAAGGCCGCGGATGCCATGAAAGACATTTCTCGCTACCAAAAAGTCACCCGCTTTTGGGTGCCCGCCCTTTAAAAATCTGGCGTAAATACTATATTTGCGCCACCATTGGGATATCGTCAAGTGGTAAGACAACGGATTTTGATTCCGTTATTCGCTGGTTCGAGTCCAGCTATCCCAATGTTTTCTTTTAAAACATAAACTCAAATGGAGTAAATTATGGAACTCACTAAGCTCGTTGCAACCTCGAGAGTGTTAGGCAAGAGCCGCGACAACGCACGCCTTCGTAAGGCTGGCCAGATTCCGGCTTCCTATTATGGTAAGGGTCAGGAAAACGTGAACATCAGCATCAGTGCTGCTGATCTTCGCAAGGTCCTCGCCCCGGGCAAGCGCTACACCCTTCTTGACCTCGTTATCGATGGCAAGGAAGGCAATGCTGCAGTTGTTTACAACTACCAGAAGGATCCCCTGACTCAGGAAATCATCCACGTTGACTTCCTGAAGATTGATGAAACCACCAAGGTTAAGGTTCGCGTTCCCGTTAAGCTGAACGGCCTTCCGGTTGGTGTTAAGACTCAGGGTGGTACCTTTGCTCAGCAGAACCGCTACATCCAGTTGGCTGCTGCTCCGGCAAACATTCCGACCGTGATCGAAATGGATATCTCCAGCTATCCTGCTCCCACTACTTTCTACGCCAAGGACCTCAAGCTGGCTGAAGGTGTGGAACTGGCTTGCACTCCGCGCGTCGTGATCTTCAACATCACCGCTAAGCGTGGCGCAAAGGCTTCTGAAGAAGCTTAATTAGACCGTTTGCGCAGTACATCTAGGATAAAACCTACGATGTGCGCAAACTCTCACAAAAGGCCCTGGCGAAAAGCCGGGGCCTTTTGTTCACGGGAAGACCGTTTGCGCAATGCATCTAGGATAAAACCTACGCTGTGCGCAAACTCTCGCTAAAAAGGCTCTGGTTTATACCAGAGCCTTTTTGCTCACACTTAGACCGCTTTGTGCGGGTCAAAAAAGAGCAACCCGTTAGGGTTGCTCTTTTCTATCTCAAACTTGTTTCTTAGAGTTCGGGAATGGTTACGTCGTAGGTGGCTCTGTGGCCGGCTTCGTCTACGATCTGGACGGTAATGGTTTCATTATCTTCGGGCAGCTGTTCGCCAAGGATGACCAGCTCCCTAGGTTCGGAATCGTATTCCACCGGAATCCACTTGTTCTTGTACTTCACGGTAATTGCGTTTCCGTTTTCAATGCCCGCATACTTGTACATGACGGGTATCTTGAGAGCCGGTGCGTGAAGTCCGCCAAAGATGGTGGTGCCCCAGTAGGCAAATCCCAGGGTGGGGGCGTTGGGATTATCAATGGCTGCAATATCGCGGATTTCGTTAGCGCTTGCACAACGATTCTTGCCCTTGGTCTGCTTGCTGAAGATAAACCAGTTACGGCTGGTTTCCCCAAGCCAGTACAGGGGGCCCTTGGCGGTATTGTCATCGATGCAAATGTCCCACTTGCCGAAGAACTGCATTCCCTTGGGGTGGAATTCAAAGTAATCCAGGCTGTCGGTATGGTGCTTCACGAAGGCCAGGGCAATGTTGCCGTTATTGCTAATGTTCGTTGCTCCGGAGATTCTCTGGAGAATTTCCATGCCGTCGACTTGGGCCTTCCAGTTGATGTTAGAAGTTTTGTTTTCCTGGTAGTGAACGTAGATCTTTTCTGCCTGGGATCCCTTGCCGTACTTGATGTAGGCGATGGTGGGGAAGGTTTCGCCAATCTTTGCGACTGTTGCGAACTTCTTGGGATACATCTTGCAGAGGTTGCTAGACAGGAGGTTGTCTTCCTTGTCGTAAACTTCGAAATCGTAACCTTCGCTGCACTTGCTGAAGTCAATCATGGCTCTGGACAAGTAGGTGAACAGCGGAGTTTCCTGATAGTGAGTCTTCTTGAAGGGCTCGTTGTTCTTGCAGTTGGACTTCAGGTTGAACTTCTTGGTGGTCACGTTCCCCACGAAGTCTTCCACTTCCAGACGGTAGGAGGACTGGGGCGGAAGCCCAATCTTGATAAAATGCCAGTCGCCCAGGGTGTCTGCTTCTTCTGCCCATAGCAGTTCGTCACGAATCTTAACGGAATTGGGGAAGGTAATGGTGTCCAGAACCTTGCTGAAAACCTTTTCGTCGTAGCGGTACAGGTCAACACGGCGGACTGCCATGGGGTTTTCCTTGGGCAGACGGCTGTAGTCAACAATCTTGAAGGCGACCTGCACGGGCACGTCGTTAGAGAATGTGTTGGGAATCGGAGTTTCTACGCAACCCTGGTCCAGAGCTTCTTTGGAGGTGAATGCCACATCATTCTTGTAGAGGGCTGCTGCTGCAAATACCTGAGGGGCGATGGAGTCGCCGCAAAGGACGTCGTGACCGCAGGGAGAGAGTACCTTGTTGTCGTTCATCTTCATTTCCAGGTGGAGATGAGGATTGCCGATACCGGTGCTGCCTGCGAAGGTCAGGGTGTCGCCTTTCTTATGAACGGTGTTGGGCGTGATGGACACATCGTTCTTCTTGGAGGCGATCATCTTCTTGATTAGGAGGGAATCCAAGTGGGGCCCGAAGCTGCTCTGGTGTGCGAACACCCAAGTCTTGCCGCTGTTGCCCTTGTAATACATGACTTTGCCGTATCCGTAGGGGGAGACCTTCACTTCCTTCACGTAACCGTCTTCCGGAGTGAGGACTGCCCAGCCTTCTACCATGTCGGTGGAATAGTCAATGCCCATGTGGTAGCGTGTGCCGCGGTTCTCGCCAAAGGAGGAGGTGAGGTAGGCGGTCTTGCCGAAGGGGCTGTACTTTTCAACAGCGGGCTTAACCTCCGCATTTGCTGCGGGACGCTTGCTAAAGTCGGTGTTGTCCACCTCGGCGCCATTCTGAGCTGCGATGCAGTCTTCGTAGGCGAATGCGTCCATAGTCTTCTCGTCGCATTCCTCGGCAAAGGAGGTTGCTGCGACAGCGATGCCAAAAGTGGCAATGAATTTGAGCTTGTTGAACAAAATACTCATTTTCCCAATTCCTTCTCTTCGAACAAAATATAAAAAACGAAAGGAACCAAGTTTTTAGGAATGAGACGAATCGTCCCGAATAATAAGCTTGTATTTACGAAATAGGCTGGATGATTGAGGGAATAAAAAAGAGGTTCGCTTAATAAGAAAGCAAACCTCTTTTTTCAGTGGAGCTAAGGAGAGTCGAACTCCTGACCTCCTGCATGCCATGCAGGCGCTCTACCAACTGAGCTATAACCCCATTAGGGTACGCCAAATATTGAAATTTATTTGGATGTTGTCAAGGGGCGTGGTGCATTTTTTTTAGAAAAGTGAAAAAACGCAGGATTTCTCCTGCGTTTCCTCAAAGCTCAAGGCTCAAAGCTCTTATGCTTTTTCAATTTTTACGGATTCGATGATCACGTCTTCGTAAGGTGCGTCGCGACGGTCGGTCTTAACGCCGGCGATTTCGTCCAGAACTTCGAAGCCTTCGTAGAGCTGGCCGAACACGGAGTAACCTTCAGCAGGGCCACCGTTTGCCGGATGGTCCAGGAAGTGAACGTCTTCGCCGTGGACGATGAAGAACTGGGAACCGATGGAGTGGGGCATCATGGTCTTTGCCCAGCTGAGTGCGCCGCGCATGTGGGTGAGGCACGGGTCGTACTTGTCGCCGATGGTGGTGCCCGGACCGCCTGCAGCGTGGCCACCGGTACCGTTACGGTTGGTGAAGTCGCCGCCCTGGATCATGAAACCAGAAATGATGCGGTGGAAGGGGGCGCCATCGTACTTGCCCTGCTTGGCCAGTTCAATGAAGTTGGTTGCGCATTCGCCGACGCGTTCTTCGAAAAGACGCAACTTCATCACGCCGTGGTTGGTGGTCATAATGGCGATGGTTTCGCCTGCCTGGGGCTTGTCCAGCTGATTAAAAGCCATGGAATATCTCCTGTATTTAGGTTCGAGGCCCGAGGAACCTGGTAAGAGGTCCAAAAGTGGGACTCGAGGGGTGTTTTCTAGGCAATATACATAAAAATTTTAGGGAAATTAACGAAAAATAGGAGCTTTGTCTCAATTTATTGACGTCTGTTTTTTTTTTTTACATTCCGCAAAAGGTAAGCAAATTAAAACCTTTCAGAGGTGAACTATGGGAATTTTTAGGAAAATAGGAATGGCAGCTGCTGTTTCCATTTTGTTCGTTGCTTGTGGTGACGACAATTCTACCAAGGCGAGCAATAACGAGTCATCCGGCCCGGTAAGTGATGCTGACTACGAGGTTGACGATTATGAAGATTTGCCCAACTGCACCTCCAAGAAGGAGGGGGCTACAGGTTTTGTTATAGAAAGTGGCGAAGGCTATGTTTGTAAAGGCGGCGACTGGGTACGCGACGATGAGGCTGTGGATGTAGTGAAGTCTAGCTCAAGTCAAAAAACTGGGTCGTCTAGCAGTGGCGAAAAAGAGAACAGCGAGTCCAGCAGTTCTGGTGGTGGTTCTGTGACCTTGCGCAAGTGCGCCGCCGATTTTGACGGAAAGTACATGGGTTACGAGGGCTCCACCTACAAGTGCTACGAAGGATTCTGGAATCCGGTGGAAAATCCACCCGAAGATACAGAAACTCAGGTGATTTGCTTAAAAACCGAAGACCCGAACGCTCCGCTCTATTGCTACCTGGATACGGCAATCTGGAGCAGCTCCAGCTATGAAGCCGACGCAGAAGACTTTACGAACCGTGACCCGGTGAAAATTACTGGCGGTTCCATTGAAGGTGTGGCACAGAAGGGCCCGTACCTGCAGGGTTCCACTTACCGCATTATCCCGCTGGATGGCAAGAACTTGCTCCCTGTTGGCGATACATTGAACGAGTCGTTCAACAACAGCATTGGAACCTATACCTTTTGCGATTTGGAAATGCCCAGCCAGTTTGCCATGATTGAGGCCAGCGGCTATTACCGTAGCGAACTTACAGGCAACAAGAGCAACTTGCAAATGACCATTGGAGCCATCGTAGATGTGCAGAAAGGCGCAAACATCAACATGCTCACGAACCTTGAATACGAACGCGTAAAATATTTGGTGCAAAACGAAGGCTACAATATTGCCGGTGCAAAAAAAAAGGGCCCTGACCGAAGTGCTTGCTGCGTTCCACATTGATGCCGATGTTGCCGTAGATGCCTCAGGGAACAAGCTTTCTGCAGAACAGTTGGATATTACGAAAGATGGCGCTGCCAATGGAGCCTTGCTTGCCGTGAGCATCATGATTCAGGGTGCAATTACCAATACCGAATTTGATGTAAAGGCCATGATGAAGGATTTCCGTGAAGACATCAAGGAAGACGGTGCTTGGACCGGTAAGTCTGCCCGCACTGTGATCGCAGACTTTGCCTTTGCCGCCGACAGCGCAAAGATGTTTGCTAACTACCGTAAGAATGTGGAAGGTTGGAAACTTTCTAGAGTCGTACCTATGTTTGAAAAGTATGTTAATGACTTCTGGGCCAGCGAATATGGTGTTGGCAAGTGCACCGAAGACCGCTTTGGTACAATCAAGAAAAACCAGAATGCAGCCAGTGTTCATAATGGAAATTACTTCTTGTGCGATACCCTGTGGTACAGCACTCAATTTGGGAGTAGTGGATTTAAGCGGCGAGGGGATTATTATGCGGAAAAGGTTTATTATTGGCGTGATATCGACGAGTTTGAACGTAATACTCGCAACCAAGTTTGCGACGTAGAAGGCTTGATTATCCCGGGAAATATTGACAAGGACAAGTATTACATCTGTGCAACTGATCCTCGTAATTCTCGTGATTTACTCTGGCGTGAAGCAACTGATATCGAAGTGGATAAGTATTACACGGAATGCACAACCGATGGCAAACTGAACAAGTTCAGCGATGAAAAATACTATGTGTGTGATGCAGACAAGTTTAGAGAGGCTAGCGAATTCGAAACCTTTGTAGAAAAGGGGTGTGTTAGCTATTTGGATGGCGTTGAATCGAAATTGAAAGACATTTCTCTCACTTGTGAAAATGGAACTTGGATCTATAAAGATGGATCAATCGTAAAGTTCAGCGATGGCAAACTCTATAAATTCACAAACAATGAATTTGTAAGAGCAACTCCTTTGGATAGTGCTTTGGGGACGGCGTGCGTTAGCTATTTGGACGGAAATTCAGTTGAATTCAAAAATGCTATCCATACATACACTTGTTCTAATGGTTCATGGAATGTTGACAAAGCATGGGTACTTGGTAATTGTACCAAGGATGGAAAAATTAGTGCGATGTTGTATGGAAATTCAACCGCAGTTAAGAGTTATGTGTGTGATGCAGACTCGTTTAGAGTGGCGAATGCTTTGGACTCTATTCGAACTCTTTCTACCCATGAAACCTTTGTTGATGCCAGAGATGGAAGAGTATATATGATGACTACCATTGGAGCCCAAACTTGGATGGCGGAGAACTTGAGGTATGAATACAATGAGGGTTCAGCCAGTAGCTATTGCTATAATAACAGTGCGGATTCATGTGCCAAGTATGGTCGCTTATATACCTGGTCTGCGGCAATAGATTCTGCGGCGGTATTCTCTACCGCAGGCAAGGCCTGTGGCTACAAAGAAACTTGTATTATTAGCGGAACTGTTCGAGGTGTATGCCCTGAAGGATGGCATTTGCCCAGTGAGGCTGAATTTGATACACTAAGAAATGCCGTTGGTGGTTCCAGTACTGCTGGTAAGGTTCTCAAGTCCACCACTGGCTGGCACAGCAATGGCAACGGATCGGATGCCTACGGCTTCTCCGCGCTCCCTGCGGGCTACAGGTACGACGATGGCTATTTCATCGGTGCCGGCGACTACGCCCTCTTCTGGTCTGCTAGCGAGGACAGTAGCTACTACGCCTATTACATGCGCTTGTACTACGGCTACGAGACTGCCAGCATGTACTACTACGATAAGTACTGCGGTCGCTCCGTTCGTTGTCTCCAGGACTCTAACTAGGGGCGCGTAGCGCCACTAGCAAGCGCCTGCAGCAGCGGGCGCTTAAACCCGCCTTTCCCCAAGCGCATAGCGCAAAAGGAAAGGCGTAAAATAAATCACAGCCCTTGGCCAAGTGTACTCAACTCGAGGATCAAGGATGAAAAATACAAAGGAATGTAAAATGGATCTTCAAAAATTATTTGACGATATGGTTGCTGGTTGCTGGGCTGCAGAACCATTCTATAGACAAGTGCAACCGAACTATGTTGCGCTTGTGGGTAACATATCTGCAAAAAATCTTTCTGATGCAGACCTGCTCGCTTTGTGGAATGACCAGGATACGGTTATGGGTGGCAAAATCCAAGCGGATTGTTTCCCGACAAAAGATCGCCCAATGACTACAAAATCTTCGAGTTTTCCATTCCTGAAAAAAGTTGCTAATGATCCCTCTGAAGCAAATTGGCAATCTCTTACAGCTGCTGTCGGCGATGAATACGGGAAGCATTTTTATGCTCGTACAAATCGCTTTACCAGCGTCTTCAACAACGATCTTTTCAACATCTATTCTCCGGGCCTGATGAATCGTTTTTTAGAGTTGCTTGTTGATGAAAATTTCTTGTCTCGATATTCTTTTAAGAAAAGTGATTCCTGGTTTAAGAAAAGCCAGCTTGTTATGAAGACGATCCTGTCGAATATTCAGATTCCTTCCTCGATTACTGGTGTTGACCGCGATTATCGGTTGAAAGTATATGCTTGGCAATTTGTCGAAACGGTGTTGGTGAAATAGCGCAAAAGATAAATAAAATAAAGTCTTCTGAGGTAAAATATGGGAATTTTCAAGAAAATAGGAATGGCAGCTGCTGTTTCCATTTTGTTCGTTGCCTGTGGTGACGACAATTCTACCAAGGCAACCGATAACGAGCCGACTGGCCCGATAAGCAATGCCGACTACGAGGCGGACGATTTTGAAGATTTGCCTCACTGTACATCAAAGAAGGAGGGCGCCACGGGCTTTGTTGTTGAAAGTGGTGAAGGCTATGTTTGTAAAGGCGGCGACTGGGTCCGTGATGATGAGGCTGTGGATATAGTGAAGTCAAGTTCTAGTCAAAAAGGAGGGGCATCTAGTAGTTCCAGAGGTTCTTCCGTCCAGCAAAACATCGGCTATGGGGAACTTAAGGATTCTCGTGATGGTCGGATTTACAAGACCGTAAAGATTGGAAAACAAACTTGGATGGCGGAGAACTTAAATTACAAAATTGACATCAGTTATTATTGTTATGAAGATGACGCGGCCAACAGCGACAAGTATGGTTGCCTGTATAAATGGAATTACGCATCGGTTTATTGCTATGCTGATTACGCTTTCAACTGCGATATGTATGGTCGTTTGTATGAATGGAATGCCGCATTGGTTGCTTGTCCTGAAGGATGGCATTTGCCCAGCATGGTTGAATTTGAAACACTTATAGATGCCGTTGGCGGTTCTGATGTTGCAGGAACTAAATTGAAATCTGTTGGTGATTGGAATGAAAATGGCAATGGAACGGACGCCTACGGCTTCTCCGCGCTCCCTGCAGGCTGGAGATTCGAGGGGGATTCCCGCTGGATGGGCAGCCGCGCCTACTTTTGGTCTTCTACGGAGAGCAGCAGCGGCGGCGCCTACATCTTGAAAATCAGCGGCGACGGCGCGGACTTCTACGACTTCTACAAGGCCCACGCGCTCTCTGTTCGTTGTCTCCAGGACTAAAGCGATGGCGAGTGACGCATAGACAAACTTGTTTGTCTATATGTCCGAGCATGAGCGTGGGCGCCTTGGCGCCCTCTAACTAAGGAAGCGCTCTGCGTTATCTTAGCCAAGGCTTAGCGAAGCAAAGCCTTGAAAACAATCGCCCCAGGGAAACAATCCCCTGGGGCGTTTTCTATAGGCACATGGTCATGTATGGGGGAATGCAAATGATTCCATCTTTCCTTTTGGAGAAGGTCTTCGGATGGATGATCTAGCATTGCCCGATTCGTATTCCGAATTTCTTTTTGAAATCATGTAGAGATGTGGTTGTGTAATTTTTCGAGGACATAGCTTCTGCCAATTCGACGCGCACCATCTATCAGCATAGTGCGCAGAGTAAAATGTATTGAAACATACAACAATGCGCAAAGTATTTTGTGCGTGATTCACTTCATCAACGCACCAATTCCGTAAAGGGGAATGTTGAACACCCCTTTGCTTTTTACAATCCCTTGAGCCAAAGGGTAAAAAACTTGTCATAGACAACATACCCTTTGGGGGTGTCCATCACAAATTCCTTGTCTAGCAAGTGTTCCAAAGCGCGGTTTACGCTGCTTGCTGCCTTGAGCTTGTATTTGCCAATAAATGCACTTGCGTTGATGTTTGCGACGGTTCCTTCTTGAGCGATTGCCGTCAGCAAGTGATTTTGGTTTGCCGTAAGTGAACTGAACAAGCGCTGGTAAGAATCCGTTTCGGAGTTGATGATTCGCAAAATGCAGTCGTTGATGTGTTTCTGCGAAATTTCCTCTGGACGCATTTCATAGAGCCGGTTTAAAATGCTTTGCATGTACCAGGTGTGGCCTTCGAGGCGCTGGTATAAGGCTGAAAAAATCTCGCGAGGAAATTTGATTCCGGCTATTTTCATCCAGTGATTTGCGAACTCGTAATAGGCTTCTTCAGTGATTGCGTGAAGGTTGACAATTTCGGTGCTGCGATAGAACGGATGCTCGACGGAACTGAACATTTCTGACATCAGGTGATGCTTGCTGCCAGAAAAGATGAAATGCACGTTGGGACAAAATTGAATTTTGGAGCGAAGCAATGCTTCTACATTTTCGTCGTCATATTCTGCGATTTGCTGAAATTCGTCAATGGCGATAAAGCATTCCTTGTCTGAATTTTTTAGGTACGAAAAAATTTCATCTAAAGTATTTTTGGTTTGCTGAGGCAGGAATTCAAGGGCAGATTGAGGACTCCCTGTAATGGGGTCTGCGGAAACAACAACTTTGCAACTTTTGAACGCCTGGATTGCCGTGTTCAACGCTTTCTTTCCGAGACTGTCCAACGTTCCTAAAACAGTTTTCCCGAACAGAGCGGTAAATTGCTCCAGGGACCTTGTCGGAAAAATATCCATATAGAAGCAGGTTGCATTTTTGTTCTGCTCCTTTATTTTGTTGAAGGCGTGTAGGTTACGCAAAATGCGTGACGCAAATTGTGTAAAAATTTAAATTTCTATGTTTTTAGCCCACTTCAGCAAGTTCGGTGACCTTAAAAAATCGCCCCCATCAGTTCATTAAGGTGGGGGGATGTTCAATACTTTCTCGTTATCGCGGAATGGTAGCCTTTTTTCACCTCATCTCCAGGGCCTTTGCTCGGTCTCTCACCTGTGCCTTGAACAACGCCTTACTTGGCTCGCTTAAATAGCTCCGATCGATCATTGCGTTCATTTCCCTTAAATGGCTGCAAGTTTCTGCAATAAAGCGTTCTGCACGGATTTCCTTGATGCCGATGCGGCGGGCCAGTTCCATAAAATCTGGCTTGCCGTAGAATCCGTTGACCTTGAAAAATTCGGTTTCAAAGTCCGCGCCGGAATCATCGCGAGAATCGTCTGTAGCTGAGTTTTCGCTGAACAGCTCCAATGCGGTTCGGCCAAGTTCTTGAACGTGCAATGATGTGTTCAGCAAATCGTAGGCGGGGGTCAGCTTGTAAACTCCATCTGCATTTGGAGAATAGATGGAAAAGTTCTTGACATGGGCGTCGCCGTTACAGACCAGATAGTTGAACAGAATCAGCCTGAAGTATTTTTCCACATCGGTAGGGTAGGTGCTTACGTATTGCTTCATCAGGTCGGCAATTTGCTGGTAGCTGAAATCGTATTTGTAGTTGGAACCTTTTTCGCCTGGGGTGAGGCCAGCCACCTGGGCAAAGTCTTCCTGGCAGATTCTGTTGCCGTCGGGTAGAACATCGAATCGCTTGGTGATGTAGGCGGGTGTGCCGTCTTTAAGATAAACTAGCGCATTGTCTGCTGCGTCAATCTTGAAAATCTGTCGGGCCATTTGCATGGTCAGGTGCTCGTTGGCGGGCATGTCTTTTGTGTTGTCGAACAGCCCTTCTACCGCGGGCTTTAAGATGAAGGTACCGCCATTTTCGGTAGGCTCCAGCCGGCCTTCGTTCACCATTAGCGAAAACTTGGGCTGTGCGCCAGAAATGGAAATCCTACGAATGGAACCTTTGTTGGACTTGATTTCGGGTAAGGAAAAATCCAGCGTGGCGTTAAACTTCTTTACGCCAAAGAGCCGCTTGGTGCAGGCCGGGCAAAAGTCACGGGTCGTCTCCTTGAGACAGCTGTGGCAACGGTTCTGCATGGTGGGGGAGGTGGCGCCTGTCATACGTCCTCCATCACGGTGATGGCGCCGATGGTTTCCTTTCCCGCAAGTTTCAGCAACAGCCTGTAGGAATCCCTGGGGTCTATCTTCAAGGACATGCAGTAAAGTTTGCGGTTTTCGCCCTCAGGCAGCAAACCCTCAAAAAACGGGAAAAGCTCTTTGGACTTGTAAGGCTCCTGTCGCTTAGGCAATGTCAGTGCAATGGCAGGGCGCCTGGACGCAAGGTAGATTTCGTCGTAAGTGAAAATGAAACTGTCCCTAGTCTTGGTCAAGGCCCCGGCTAGAAAGCCGTTGTAGAAAACCGATGCCTGCTTAACCATTGACGACTCTCTCTGTTAAGGAAAGTTTCAATCCCAGCTGTTCCGCAAGCTTGCAAAGTACCTCGATGGACGGGTTTGCGCCGCCGTTTTCGATGGCGTTGATGGTCCGCAGTGAAACTCCGGACATTTCCGAAAGATCCCTTTGGCTTAATCCAAGGGACTCCCGTCGTCTTTGTAGATTTTCAAAAATTTTATCCATAAAGTGCAATATATTGCTTAATTAAGTTGCAAAATATAAAAATGCACTGGCTTTGTCAATGAATGTGCAATATGTTGCGTGTTGTTGCGGTTGTGCAGATGGAAGCTCTCTTTCCCAAACATAACCCGCCAAAACCTCCCGAAAATGCTAATTTCATGAAAAAGTAACCTCAAAGCGAGCCTCGCGAGCGACCTCAAACCTCAAAGGGAGCGAAGCGACCGGCCTCGTACCTGTATATGAAAGACAACTGCAAGATTATTCGTGAACTGCTCAGCGCCCAGGCCATGGAATTTGCCCTGGACGAGATGGCTGCAAAGATCGCAAAGATCCATCCTTCCGCAAATGACCTGGTCATCCTCGGTATGGCTAGCCGCGGTATCCCTCTGGCAAAGAAACTGAAGGAACGCCTGGACGCAAAGTTCGGCGGCTCCGTGGAATTCGGTAGCCTGGATGCAACTTTCTACCGCGACGACTTCCATTACCGCAACCACGTTTCCACCGAGATGCGTATTACTGAAATGCCTGCTTCCGTGGAAGGCAAGACCGTGATTCTGGTGGACGACGTTCTTTATACTGGTCGCTCCACTCTGGCTGCCATGCGAGCCATTCTGGACCTTGGCCGCCCGGCTGCCATTCGCCTTTGCGTTCTCGTGGACCGCGGTCATCGTGAACTGCCTATTGCTCCTGACTGTGTGGGCTTCTCCGTAGAGACCGCCCAGAATCAGGAAGTCCGCGTGAAGATTGAACCTATTGATCAAGAAAATTCTGTTACTCTCGTAGAAGTGGAGGCTTAAAGTGAGCGCTTTGCAAATCAAGCATTTGTTCGGGCTCCAGGGCGTGTCCAAGCAGGACATCCGCACTATTTTGGACCATGCAAAACAGTTCCGTGAAATTTTGGAACGCCCAGTAAAGAAGGTTCCGAGCCTTCGCGGTATGACCGTGGTGAACCTGTTCTTCGAAAACAGTACCCGAACCCGCACTAGTTTTGAACTGGCCGAAAAGCGCCTCTCCGCCGATACCGTGAACTTCACTACCGCAAGTTCCAGCGTGAAGAAGGGCGAGACTCTGGTGGATACTCTTCGCAACATTGAGTCCATGAAGATTGATATCGTGGTTGTCCGCCACAAGGGAACAGGCGTTCCCAAGTTCCTGGCTGAACACAGCAACGCCATCGTGGTAAACGCTGGCGACGGCGCCCACGAACATCCTACCCAGGGTCTTCTGGACATGCTCACCATCGAAGAAAAGCTTGGCACTCTCGAAGGCAAGAAGGTGGCAATCATCGGTGACATCCGCCATAGCCGCGTGGCCCGCTCTAACATCTGGGGCATGACCACCATGGGCGCTCACGTGACCCTTTGCGGCCCCAGCACTCTGGTTCCCCGCAATACCGAACTGCTGCAGTATCCCGAACTGGCGGGCTCCGTCAGCTGGGAAACCGATGTAAAGAAGGCTGTTGCCGACGCCGATGCCGTTATCGCTCTTCGCCTGCAGAACGAACGTATGGACGACGCACTCCTGCCTAGCACCCGCGAATACCGCAACTTCTTTGGCATTACCGAAGAGGTTCTCGCTTGCTGCAAGGACAAGGTGATCATCATGCATCCGGGTCCCATCAACCGCGGCGTGGAACTGGATTCCGATATCGCCGACGGAGAACATTCCGTTATTCTCGATCAGGTGACCAACGGCGTCGCTGTCCGTATGGCCGTGCTCTTCCTTCTCGCTGGAGGTCGCAACAATGAAAATGCTTAATCATCGTGATTATTACACCTGCAGTCAGGTGGTGCTGAAGAACGTCAAGTTCTGGAATGGCTCTAAGTTTGAATCCCGCGACCAGCTTGTTCTGGATAGCCAGAAGGGCTTTGCTGTCAGTGACGTATCCGCTTCTGCCAAGGTCGTGGATTGTAACGGCGCTCTGGTAATGCCCGCCTTGTTTGGTCTGGGACTTGACTTCAAGGAACCGCTCCGCGATGACGTTTACACTTTCGCAGATGGCTTTGAAGCAATGCGTAAGGGTGGTTTCTACGGTGGTCTTTACGAAAGTTCCGCTAATCCCATTGATGATGCAGACAAGTTTACCGCCATGGTGAATCGTTTTGAAGTGGGTGGCAAGGAACAGTGCAACGCTAACGACTTCGATGTGAAGTTCCTGGGCGCTTACAGCAAGGGCTTTGGCTCTGATAGCCTTGCCGAAATGATGGAACTTGCAGAAGCAGGTGTAGCTGGTTTTGGCGATGGCAACGGCGCTATTCCTCATTCCCGATTCCTCCGTCTCGCTATGGAATACGGCAAGATGACTGGCAAGCGTTTCTTCTTCCAGCCCATGGACAAGACCCTTCGCAAGAGCGGTTGCGTTCACGAAGGTGCTTACTCCGACATGCTGGGCATGAAGGGCATTCCTCGCATTGCAGAAACCATCGCCGCATTTACGGTTCTTGAAGCCGCTCGTTTCCTTCAGGTGCCTGTTCATTTCAAGCAAGTCACCTGCGGCGAAACTCTGGACTTGATCCGTAACGCTCGCAAGAACGGTATGGATGTTACCTGCGACGTGAACATCTATCACTTGCTGTTCGATGATTCCTGCCTGGAACTTCTGGATTCCGCTTATCACGTTCTGCCGCCGTTCCGTTCTGTAAAGGACAAGGAAGCTCTGTGGGCTGGCATTGCCGATGGTACCGTAAACGCCATCAGCATGAACCACACTCCGGTGCTCCGTCAGGATGCCGATGTGAACTTTGAAGATTCCGTACCGGGAGCCCTGTCCCTGGAAATTGCTCTTCCCGCAATTTGGAACAAACTTGTGGAACGCGTGGGTGAAGCTCGTGCAATTGAACTTCTTTCTACTGCTCCTGCCAAGTTGGTTGAAGCAGAACCTGCCTATGAAGTCGGCTCTGACAAACAAGCTAACGTTGTCGTTCTGGATCCTTCCAAGACCCATGTGGTTTCCCGTAAGGATTTTGCTGGACATGTCTGCAATACTCCGCTGATGGGTCAGGAACTTTCCGCATCCATCGTGGGAACTTTTGTAAACGGAGTCTGGACGGAGTTCTAGCCTATGCTGCCTGATCCTCTTCAATTAGTCTGGATTGCATTCTTTGTAATCTCATTTCTCGTGTTGTTGGTGCTGATTGAAATCCATCGCATCAACTACAAGCGCGAAAATGACGTGATGTACGGGACGGACGCCTTCGATGAGAAGGTGAAGGCCTTCCTGTTTACTGACAAAGAACGCAGGACTCTTGAGAAGATGATCAGAGCGTCTTCCTTTGAAAATAAGGATGCAGTTATTAATTCATCCAGCCATTTCGAAAAGGCGGTTACGAACTTCTATGATTATCGCGATGTGTTTTCCGTTCGCGAAGAAACGCTTTCCGCTGTAGAAAGTATTCGAAACAAGATGGATTTTACTGCAAAGAATCCCCTGACGGAAGTGTATTCATCAAGACAGTTCGATGTGGGCGACCGCATTGATTTGTTCCTGGATGGTGGCCGCGTGTTTAAACATTCAGAAATCGTCTGGCGCACCGAAAAGGAATGGGCTATTTCTTACGATGGTTCCTGCGGGCCTGCAAACTTCTTTATTGATAAGGATGTGTTGGTTCGCTGGACTCGTCCCGGGGATGCCGTTTATTCAACGACTCTTGCGGTTCGTTCCTGCACTGGAGATTCTCTTGTTCTGCCCCATTCTTCCGACCTGGATAAGCGTCAGCTCCGTCGTTGGGTCCGTGAACAGGTGTCTTTCCCCGTGAAGGCAACGTTCCCCGATGGAGCTTCCATTGGCGGTGCCCTGATAGACCTTTCTGCAGGCGGTATTATGATTGGGCTGCCTGTGGCATGCGAACCGGGGCAGCATCTCCATATTGAATTTGAATTGCCCAGCTTTGGAACTGAAAATGTGGAAATCGAGATTTTGCGTAATCTTGGTAACAAGAGCCGTGAATATCCGGATTTCTTCTGTTTGACAGCCTCATTTACGGGTAAGTTTGGTTGGACCCAGGAACGAGTGCTTCAATACCTTTTTGAAGTGAGCAAGGAAAGAAAGAACAAGGAAATTCGTGAAAAAGGTGGAAAAAGCTAGCTAACTAGTTCATTTTCAACGAGTTAGGGATATTTCTCGCTTGACATTTGGCTTTTATAAAGGTAGAATTTAGGTGTAATGTTTTCCAATCGGAGTTTATTTTGGCTTTAGGATTGATTGCGAAAATTCGTGGTGAACGCGAGACCGTGGGCATTGATGTTGGACACTACAGCATCAAGCTTGTTAAGGTATTGCATAATTCCCGCGGTGGAAAGATTGTGGTGGATGCCGACCTGGAAAGGGTTCCGGATGGTTCTGTCGTCAATGGTGAAATTCAGGTTCGCGATGGCGAATCTTCTGAAGGTGATGGAAACAAGTCCGAGAAGGATGGTGCAGAACTCCTGGCTGATGCCCTGAATAAGCTCCTTTTGAGACATCCCATTGAAGAATCATGTGATGTGGTGGTTTCTGTAAACTGCGGCGCTGGCGCAGGTGGTGTCCTTATGGACCGTCTGGCTGTAAAAGTTCCTAAAAATGGAAATGAAGCCGCAATTATCCTTCAGACCGCCCAGTCCCGTCCGCCCTTCGACGACCAGGACAACGTGGTGGACTACGAAGTCGTTTCTCGCGAAAATGAAGAAGTAAAGGTGAATGTTGTGGCTGCAAAGAGTGGCCTTCTGGAATCCTGGATTCAGTTCTTCATTCGTCGTGGCGTCCGTCCGTCGGCGGTGGATGTCGATATTTTTGGCTTAATTAACGCATTTTACGCAACTGCAAAGGAAGACGACCTGAATGCTACGACCGCCATCTTCAACATTGGCGAAAAGAAAATGAGCGTAGCCTTTATGCAGGACGGAAAGTTCCATTCCATGCGTGCCATGACTGGCGGGTCCCTGGATATGGTGATTCGCAAGACTTGTGCTAACCTGGAAATCAATGCAGACAAATGTCATGAAATTTTTGATACCGGCGATCTGGCTGTGGTGGATGGGTTCTCCGAATCCGAAGTTGAAGTTGCATTGAAGGATGCTTACGAAGACTTGATGGCTCAGATCGATTTCGGTATTCGTTACTTCTCTTCTGCTGAAGATACCAAGTCTCTGAATCGAATCCTCCTGGGCGGTGGTGGCGCCGCAATTCCGGGCCTCAAGGAATTTATTGCGGAACGTACGGGTCTTGAAGTAGAAACAGTTAATCCTTTCAGCCTTGTGGAATGTGATGCCAAGGTCCTGGGCGCTAACGGAATTTCTGTAGCCCTGTCCAACATCTACGCCCCTGCACTGGGACTTGCATTGAGGAAATTCTAATGGCTGCAAAGAAGACTACACAGAGAAGCGCCCTTGCGATTTCCATCAACTTGATGCCTACGGAGTTCCGTAAGAAGCAGAAGGATTTCTCCTGGCTTACCGATCGCCGTACCATCTGGACGACCATTGCACTTATTGCTGCAATTATCTGCTCAGTCATGGTGATGGACTTCGTGGATACTACGATCGAACAGTTGAATAACGACCTTGAACGTGTCCGTAGCGAAGTGGAAAAACAGCGCCCCTTGCTTACCAAGATTGGTGATCTTGAAAAGAAACAGGGCGTTGTCAATACGAAGATTAACTCCCTGAAGTCTATTCAGGTGAGCAAGAAGAGATGGGTGGTTCTGTTCGAAAACATTTCCTCCGTCCTTCCGCCTAACATGTGGATTACGAGCATTAACCAGATTGGTAATTCCGATCTGGAAATGAAGGGTACCACATTTGATTTCTCCGAAGTGGCTGAATACATGGTCAAATTGGAGAAGCAAGTTAGCGTGCAGAAAGTTTCCCTGGTTACTATCGCCACGACTAAGGTCGATGGGGAAGAAGCCTATAGTTTCACCATCAAGATGGTTATGAACCAAGACCTTGGGGAGAAGTAATTATGGGTAAGATAGACTTTAAAGACAAAAAGACCATATACGCCCTCGTGATTGTTGCAATCATCGCGCTTGGGGCCTATTACATGTGGGATTACGTCTGGAATCCGTTTGATGCCCAGCGCGCCTCTCTGGAATCTGACCTAAGTTCCGCTCAGGCCGAACTGGATAAGATCAATGCCAAGAAGCATCGTGTCCAGGAATTGGAAATGCAGCTGGTTCAGGCAGAAAAGGACTTCGAAAAATTGAAGGAAATGTTCCCGGAAGAAGAAAAGGTTCCTCTGCGTCTGCAGGACCTTTATTCTGTGCTCCGCAGCTCCGGCGTTCAGATTCAGAAGTTCAATCCGGAAGGCCGTTCCGAACGTGAACACTTTATTGAAAACCGCTACTCCATTGCGGTAAATTCCGGTTATCACATGTTGGGATATTTGCTTGCAGAAATTGCAAACTTCAACTATCCCACTGCAATTAGTAACTTGAAGTTGAATCGCTATTCCGGTATCGCTAACGAAATCCAGAAAGCAGAAACTCATGGCTGGACTCCCATTACCATGTCCGTGACCTTCAACTTGACCACTTACACATCTAAGAAGGCAGGCAATTAATGAAGCTTAAGTTCCTTCTTATTTTCATGATCGCTGCAGTGTCTAGCTATGCTGCCCAGATTAAGGATGTGAAATTTACCTGCGACAGCAAGGGTTGTCGTATGGCTTTTGCTTTTGCTTCCGAAAAGGATCTGCCCACATTCTTCCAGAAGTATGATGCCAAGAGCGGTAAACTGACACTTGCTTTCTCTGAATCATCCTTTGCTCTTGGTGAAGGTTCCTTTGACATTGAAAAAGGTTCCAAGTTCGTTAAATCCATGAGAGTCTTTTCTGAGACTTTCCGCGGATCTAGATTCCTGAAATTTGAAATGGACGTGGGTGCTTCTATCAATTCCGATAAGAACGCCATTTCCATGAACAAGTCTGATTTCGTTGTTTCCCTGAAGTCAAAGGGTGGAAAGTCCTGGACCATGTCCAAGATCTTTGCCGATCGAAAGAAGGCTGCTGATAAGCAGGCCGCTCTAGACAAGAAGGCTGAAGCAAAGGCTGCTCTTGAAGAAAAGAAGCGCCTGGCCGAAGAGAAGAAGGCTGCTGAAAAGCAGGCTGCTCTGGACAAGAAGGCCGCGGAAAAGCAGGCTGCTCTTGATAAGAAGGCTGCTGAAAAACAGGCCGCTCTAGACAAGAAGGCTGCTGCAAAGGCTGCTGCTGAAGAAAAGAAACGCCTGGCCGAAGAAAAGAAGGCTGCAGAAAAGCAGGCTATCCTGGATAAGAAGGCCGCAGAAAAGGCTGCCCTCGAAGAAAAGAAGCGTCTGGCTGCAGAAAAGAAAGCTGCTGAAAAGGCTGCTATCGAAGAAGAAAAGCGTATCGCAGAAATGCAGAAGCAGTTGGATAAGGCTTTGAAGGAAGGTGGTGCTTCCGCATTGCTTCCGGGCATTAAGGAAATGACTGTCCTGATTGGCTCTGGCATGGAACAGTTCCGTATAGTGACTGAATCTCCCATTACCTTGAGCAAGGTCTCCGGACCTGACAAGTCTTCTGCAATCACCATCGGTATTGAAGGCCCCAAGAAGTCTCCGTTGTTTAAGGTCGGCGCCGGTTCCCTAGTAAAGGCTGTGACATGGACTGCAAATGGCATCCGCATCCAGTTGCAGCAGGGTGTGAACCCTGTGATGCTGGTTCAGGAAGGCGCCTTGATTCTTCAGGTTGCTGAAACTGCTATTAAGAAGGATGGCTTCATTTTCTGGTCTGCGCAGCCCAAGGGAATTTTCTCCAGAGACTGGATGAAGTCCGCCGAAGAAAAGCCTGACTTTGATGCCTTTGTCAAGAAGTGGGAAGGGGAGAGCAAGAAGATTGTTTCTAGTTCCCAGTCTTTCCATCTCCGCCCGGTGCTGCGTGAACTGATTGTTGTTGCTGATGAAATTGAGTTCTATGCAGCTCCCAATGAAAATGCGCAGGTGCTCCAGCGTCTCGTCTTTGGCGATCGTCTGGTTAGTCTCGATATCAATGGCCTTTATCGAAAGGTTCAGACTGGCAATCGCATTGGCTATGTGAATAAGCGTGCGGTAAGCTTCTTTGACGAACTTTCTTCTGTACAGGCTGAACGCTTGAAACAGGTGGATAAGGATCGCGGTACTGAAAATGGTTCTGCTACTGCCGTTGCTGGCAGTCAGCTGGATGCCTTGTATGAAGACCGTGTAACTTACAGCTCTTTTGGTCGTCGAGATCCCTTTGTGAACATTAAGGGCCTTGTTGAAGAAGGCATTAACGTGGATCAGGTGGAATTGATGGGTATTATCTGGGAATCCGAAGTACCTATGGCTATCCTGGTTGAGTCCAAGGATCCTACCATTTCCTATACCGTTAAGGAAGGCGATAAGATTCTCAACGGTAAAGTTCTTAAAATTACACAAACTGATGTGCTCTTCCTTATTCAGGAATTTGGTGTGAGCCGTCGCTACTCCATGGGTCTGCCCGATAAGTTTGGGGGTAACAAGTAATGAAAAATATGACTAAAATCCTAACTGTACTTCTCCTTGTCTTTGGCATCGCCTTTGCCTGGAGCGCTCCTGCCGAAGGATCCATTGCCCCCAACAAGAAGTTGTATGATTTCAACTTCGTCAACATGGATTACGAAGCTGTATTCCGTTCTGTGTCTGTCATTGCAGGCGTAGATATCTTGCTTGCTCCGGATGTAAAGGGCAAGATGACTCTCCGTGTTACAAAGAAGACATGGCAGGAAACCATGGATATCATTTGTAACATGAATGATCTTACCTGGGTCATTCAGGATAAGTACATTACTATCCAGCGTTTGGCTACTTACCAGGCTAAGCAGAAGAAGCTTGCTGACGAAGAGTCTCAGGCCGAAAACAACGCTCCTCTGGTTCGTAAGAACTTCCAGATTCAGCATGCTAAGGCAGATGAACTGGTGAAGGTTCTGGAAAGCATGAAGTCCAGCCGCGGTAAGATTACTACTGTGGATCGTACCAACTCCATCATCGTCTACGATACTGATGCAAAGATCGAACAGATGGAAATGGCTTTGACTGAACTTGATGTGGAAACTCTCCAGATCATGATTACCGCAAAGCTGGTGGTGGTGAACAGCGAACGTGCTCGTGAATTAGGTGTAGACTGGAGTGCCTCTATGGGTTCTTCTACCCTTACTCCGGGTACCGCTGGCGGTGGCACTGGTGGTGCAGGCGCATCTCGTACCAGCGCTGCTATTCAGTCTTATCCTCATGGTGGGGCAACACCTGCTGTTAGCGGTGCAACTTCCGCAATTTCTGCAAGCCTTCTGGATAACAACCTCCAGATTGCAATTAGTAACTTGATGGGTGATGCTTCTACTGAAGTTCTTGCTAGTCCCCAGGTTTCTACTCTGGACAATACCGAAGCAAAGGTGTTTATGGGTGACCAGGTTTCTATTCGTGTGATTGACGACAGTGGTGAATCTTCTACCAAGATGGTGGAAACTGGTATTAAGCTGACTGTTACTCCGCACGTTTCTGGCGACAACCGCATCTTACTGGATCTCCATCCGGAAAACAACTCTTACGATTACGACTCCAAGGGTGAAATCGTGATTAGTAAGCAGGAAGCAGAAACCAAGGCTGTTGTGGCTGATGGTGAAACTGTGGTGATCGGTGGCCTTACCCGTAATGAAACTCAGGAATCCGAAAGTGGTATTCCTTTCCTGAAGGATATTCCCCTGCTGGGTAACCTCTTCAAGTATACTCGTAAGTCTGTGGTGAAGAAGGACCTGGTTATCTTCGTTACCCCGCGTATTATCCGCAACTACATCGGTAACGTGAACATTTCCGAACCGACTCGCGAACAGTCTACTGATGAAGCTCCCGAAGCCAAGAAGTCTGAATCTGCTCCTGAAGCACAGCCTGTTGCTGCAGAACCCGCTGCAGAACCCGTGGCTCAGCCTGCAGAACCTGCTTATGAAGAACCAGCAGAGGAACCGGCATACTCTGCTCCTGCTGAAGAAGAAGCTCCTGCAGCTCCTCCCGTACCGGATGCAAGCGAAGACGACGAATGGTAATTCGTTAAATACCGAATGTTTAAAAGGCCTTGCGAAAGCAAGGTCTTTTTATATGCAGAATAAACTCAAAGTGCGTTTATTCCAGAAATAGGATGGAGTTATCGCACTACCAGTGCGGCGAGAGCGAGTTCCTGGCTTGTAACACTCCAGGAGGAACTCTTGAATTCGTAGTTCAAGTCTGCAAGTCTACGGATGACTCGGCAGAGAACCGGTGTGGGCCAGAGAGTACAGCACTTGGCTGCGTTGCCTTGCTTGCAGAAGAGGAAGAAGTTCTTACCCAGCTTTTGACAGGCTTCTTCGGCGCCCATGCCCTTGGAGGTGAGAGACTTGAAGTTCAGCAAGTCTACCGCATGATTGTAGAGCGCGTTGGTCAAGGAAATTGCTTCACCGCCACCATAGAGAATGTTATGGAGGATGCGGGTGTAAGTGTTTGCGTCTCGCATGCCGAAGGAATTGCAAATTTCGTAAGGCGGGATTTCTCGCTGGGGAACCACCAGGGATCTTACCAGTTCGTTGGTAATCTTTGTGCACTGGGGATTGTAGAGGATGACCTTTTCCACTTCCTCAGCTACCAGGCGGGTGTTGGTTCCTAAAGCATCTGCCAGATAGAAGCTTGCTTCTGCTTCGATTGCCTTATGGAAGTGTGAGGGAACCATGGCGGAAATCCAGTCTGCCATCTTGTAAGATTTAGGTTCCTCGCACTTTTCAATTTTGCCCACCTTGGCCAGAACCTTGTACAGTTCCGAGGTAGCGCGAAGTTCATCGAATTCCAGCAGGAGCTTGCAATCGGGGGCGTCCTTCAGCCAGCGAGCCAGAGCCTTGGCTTCGTCAGCCTTGATTGCATCGGCCTTGTGGACCACAACCACCTGTTCCGGTGCGAACATGGAGACCGACCCACAGCTTTCCATAATGAAACCTGCAATGGACGGAATGTTCGTATCGCTGGCAAAGACCACCTGCTTGGACAGCGGGTCGTCAATGCGGTCACCTAGGGAATCCTTCAGGAACTTTTCAGTAATCCTGTCCTTGGTGAACTGGTCTTTACCGACGGTGGCGAGAATCATAGAGAGTGCTTACTTGAAGTCGACGATTTCGAACTTGTTCTTGCCCCTGGGGGTAACAACTTCTACGGTTTCGCCTCTCTTCTTGCCCATGAATGCAGCGCCCATGGGGCTCTTGAAGCTGATCTTTCCGTTCATGGGATCCACACCTTCGGGGCTTACCAGCTGGTAAACCACTTCCTTCTTGGTGGCCAGGTTCTTTGCAGTAACGGTGGCGCCAAAACGGACGGTGTCGGAATTTGCATCAAATTCTACGATGATAGCATTGGAAATCTGGTCTTCCAGCTTGGGCAGTTCCAAGTCAATGTGTGCCAGCATTTCCTTTGCGGCGTGATATTCAGCGTTTTCGCTTAAGTCGCCCTGCTTGCGGGCTTCTTCCATTTCGTCGACTACGCGGGGACGTTCAATCTTCTTGAGGAAGTTGTAGCGTTCAACCAGCTTGTCGTAAGTTTCTTGAGTACAGGGTGTTTTTGCCATGGCCTTAAATTAGAATTTTTTGGGGGACTAAATTAGGAATGGGGTGGCTTAGTCGCTTTTTTTGTTGTATATTTAGCGCGTAAAAAACAATAGGAGTTAATATGTACACTGTGTTGGAAAAAGGCGGCGTTTGCTCTCCTAAGGGCTTTACCGCTTCCGGTATCTGTGCTGGCATCAAGGCTAGTGGCAATGCTGATATGGCTTTGCTCAAGAGCGAAAAGGCTGCACGTTGCTTTGCTGTATTTACCACCAATAAGGTGAAGGCTGCTCCGGTTCAGTACGATAAGGCTGCCCTGGAACACGCTCATTTTGCAACCGCTGTTGTGGTCAACAGTGGTAACGCAAACGCCTGTACGGGTGAACAGGGCCTGGCCGATGCAGAACGCATGGCTACCCTTACCGAAGAAGCCTTGAAGCTGACTCCCAAGAGTGTCCTGGTTTGCAGCACCGGTGTGATTGGCCACTTGATGCCTATGGACAAGATTGAAGCTGGTATTCCTCGCCTGGTGGAAGGCCTCCATGCAGATGCTTCCGAAGAATTTGGCCGTGCAATTCTTACTACCGACCTTGCTTTGAAGTCTCACGCTGTTGAAATCCAGACCGAAAAGGGTATTGTCACTATTGGTGGCGCCTGCAAGGGTAGTGGCATGATTCATCCCAACATGGCTACCATGCTGGCTTTCATTACCACTGACTTGGCTTTGCCCATTGACTTCTTTGCTGAATTCCGCGCTAACATCGCAGACTCCTTCAACGCAATTACCGTTGATGGCGATACCAGCACCAACGACACTTGCATCATGCTGGCAAACGGCATGAGTGGCATTAAGTACGAAGACTTGACCTTGTCTGAACAGGGTGAATTCCGCGCCGCCTTGATGCTCGTGATGAAGGAACTTGCTAAGGACATCGTCCGCGATGGTGAAGGTGCTACTAAGCTTATTGAGCTTTCCATCGAAAAGGCTGAAACTCACGAAGAAGCTCTGAAGATGGCTCGCTTCATTGGTACTAGTAACTTGGCCAAGTGCGCTATGTTCGGTGAAGATCCTAACTGGGGTCGTATCCTGAGTTCCGCTGGTTCCAGTGGCTGCAACATGATTGCTGAACATACGGACCTGTTCTTCGGTGACGTTCAGGTTCTGGATGGCGGTCGCCCGGTGATTCTTTCCAAGGAAAAGCAGGATGCTCTTCACGCTGTTGTTCGCCAGCGCGAATACAAGGTGACTCTAGTTCTGAACATTGGTCATGCAAGCGCTAGCGCATTCACCTGCGACTTGAGCTATGACTACGTGAAGATCAACGCTGAGTATACAACGTAATTTTTGTCGTTCGTTAGAACGTAAAACCTCCGGTCACAAAAATTACCATCGAGAGAACAGAGCGTACACTCGGGAGTATTTGTTGTTCGTTGGAACATAAAACCTCCGGTCGCTCGGATTACAAGCAGGAATACAGCGCGTACTCTCAGGATGCTTTGTTGTTAGAGCGTACACTCGGGTGGCGTTGCGCAAATCTCGGGTGATTGAAGGTGAAAAAAGACCTCGGTTTATAGCCGAGGTCTTTTTGTTTGTATAAGCTTGTAGGGGTTGCTGTTAGTCTTTTAGGCAGCGGAGGCTTGCGCCGTGTTCGGGATTGAATTTCTCGAACTTGACTGTGTTCTTGTCGTAGAAGAATACCAGTACTTCGCCTTCGGAGGTCCAGAGGTAGGCTTTCTGGCCGGCGCCATCGAACTTGCGGTCCTTTAAGGCAACGTCGCTCTTGGCGAAGTGGGCTCCACCAGCCTTGACTCCAAAGCCGAAGTCATCCTTGCCGTTACCGAATTGCAGGGAATTTTTCAGAGGATCCCAGCCAAAGCCTGCTTTCAGCTTTACGCCGGGCTTGTCTCCTACGAAGTTGAGAAGGGTTTGCCATTCTGCCTTGGAGGGCATGTGGAATCCTTCCATACAGGCCTTCTGGGCATTTTCAAAATTGTAGAGTCTGCCCCAGTTGTTGCACTGCTGGCAAACGGAACCGCTGGCGGTTGCGTAGTTCAGGTTTTCTGCAATCCAGAGCTGTTCTCCAATGCGAATCCATTCGTAGGCGTAATTGTCGCGAGGGTCCTTGTAGCCGCCGCTGGTGGCAGGTTCGCCACTTTCATCGAAGTATTCGCCGAAGGCAGCCTGCTTGTTCTGCTTGTAGGGAACCTTAGATGCCATCTTGCCGTTCTTGTGATAACGGATGATGGTGCCTTCCATCAATCCGTTTTCGTAATTGATTTCGGATTCAGGAGTTCCGTCCTTGTAGAATTCCTTGGAAAGACCCTGGCGCTTGTCGTTTACGTAGTTGGTCTCTCTCTTGAGTGTTCCGTTGTCGTAGTATTCCCGTTCTATGCCATTCTTAAGGTTATCCACGTAGGTGGTCTCGAAACGGACATTCCCGTTGGGATATTTCTCGGTGCGGATGTCTTCACAACCGCAGAACAGGAGGGTAGAAAGAACTGCCCCTGCTACAAGATGAATTTTCTTCATAATGTTTCTCAAAAATACTAGAAGGTTATTTTTCCGGCGGTGGCCAAAAGACCAATCATATACAGCATGCCGTCGTAGTAGCGCCACAGGCGGTTGGGTACGGAAAGACCGGCCAAGTCCTTGACGAAGGGCTTAATGAGGGAATCGCCCGGAGGCAGAACCTGGGTGGCGGCTGCGTTCATGGCTATTATGCCCGGGGTTGCTTCACGTCCTGGTCTGGGGAAGGGACCGCCATCTACGGCGTAGTCGGATAGGTAGGGTCGGCGGCTTTCAAAGAAGAACAGCAGACGTTCGCAAATGGCCTTTTCACTTTCGTCGCCGCGGAACAGGGTGTAGTCTAGGCTCAGATTCAAGGCGACTCGCCAGGCGTCGCCGCTGAAGTAATCACTTTCCTTGTTCCATTCCATGCGTTTGGGTGTACCGTCAAATTCGGAGTAGTCCCCGCAAAGGCCCGTTTCGTAATGAGCAGCCTTGTTCAAGTATTTTACGCTGTTGTCAGCAATGGTATTCCATGTTTCATCGCCAGTTGCTTCTGCAAAGGCGCGATAGAAAGCAATGGTGTGATAGCTGGGGTCGGTAAAGTCGTTGCCTCTTACGGGGGAGAAGCGGACGGCCAGTCGTTCTGGATCGATAATGGGGACGACCAGTTCGTTCTCGGGCTTGTGACGCATGAGGTTGATAAGGTCTATGGCTTCCTTCTTCAGGTCGGGGCGTCCAAATTTTTCTGCGGCAATGAGAAGGGCTATGGCGAAGTATTCTTCTCCATCGGGAGCTGCACCGGGATCCATCTTGGAAAAGTCTGCGGTGGAAACCTGCCAGGCGAAATAACCTTGATGGAGGCCGTCGTCGTTACGGAGGTAACGCTTGGAAAAATTCCACAGCTTGTCGAACTGTTTTTCCTTACCCATGAGTGCGGTGATGTACATGCCGTAGCTCATGCCTTCGGAACGGATATCGTCGTGACCGATGTCGATGATGTAGGACATGTCGTCCGATGCATCGAAGCAGACGCGGTCGTCGATGGGGTCTCCTTCAAATAGCTTGTTATAGCCATTCTGTATAAGCTGACGTGCAAAATTGGGACCGTACCCAACTTCGACGAAAAGATCCCTTGGTTTATATCGTTCCATAGAATAACCTCAAACTAGATGCTTCACACAACCCTTTTTTAAGATAACTTTTTTCGTATCTTTGTAGTGAGGTTTATATGAATGATATGTTGATTTTAGGTTATGGTCCTGCAGGTGTTTCTGCTGCGTTGTACGGTTTGCGCGCAGGATTAAAGGTTACCTTGATTGGTAAGGATGGGGGTGCATTGCAGAAAGCACATCTCATTGAAAATTATTATGGTCTGGAAACGCCCCTCACAGGCGAACAGCTGATGGAAGTGGGTAGGAAACAGGCAGCGAAGCTTGGCGCCCAGATTGTAGATGACGAAGTGACGGACCTGATGTTTGATGGAACCGGCTTTGTGGCTACAGGCTTGAAGGGCGTCTACCGCGGAAAGACTTGCGTTATGGCTACAGGTGCCGCTCGAAAGAAACAGCCTCTTGCTGGTATGGCAGAAATGGAAGGTCACGGTGTGAGCTATTGTGCCGTTTGCGACGCCTTCTTCTACAGGCAGAAGGACGTGGCTGTGATGGGTTCTGGTGAATATGCCCTTCACGAGGCTACTGAACTTTTGCAGGTGGTGAATAGTGTTACCCTTCTGACCAACGGTGCTCCTTTGACTGCTGCTTTCCCGGAAAGCATTAAGATTGAAACCCGCAAGCTGAAGGGCCTGGTGGGTGAGGGCGCATTTAAGGGCGTCCAGTTCGAAGATGGCGCTGAACAGAATTTTGATGGTTTGTTCGTTGCTCTTGGTAGTGCCAATGCAACGGATCTTGCCCTGAAGGCTGGTGCTGCATTTGACCAAGGTAAGCTTGTTTTGGATGGTGACCTGCAGTCTACCATTCCGGGTCTTTACGCTGCTGGGGATTGCACCGGCGGTACCTTGCAGATTTCTGTAGCGGTTGGTGAAGGTGCTCGTGCAGGCCTTGCTGCCATTAAGTACTTGCGCGAACATCGCGAATAATTTTTGGTGTAAGCCCCGTGCGTCGCATTACGCTCCTGACCAATCCGGACAAGTGTAACTTGAAATGTCCTCTTTGCTTCTTACAGCAGAGAGGACATTCTCTGGATAGGGGAGAGATGCCCCTAGATGTTGCAATCGCAGCTATTGAAAAGTACGGCGATGGATTGAAGGAAGTGATTCCTTCTACCATGGGTGAACCATTACTTTATTCTCAATTTGATAATCTTCTTGACTTTTGTCGGGGGAAGGGCGTTCGCCTGAACTTGACCACCAACGGAACGTTTCCTGGAAAGTGGAAAACTGATTCTGGAATGGAATTGCTTCTTTGTTCTTGCAGTGACATCAAGATAAGCGCTCTAGCATTTGAAGAGAACGTGAACTTGAATAAAGCCCAATGGAAATTGAACGTGGAGCGATTG
Source organism: Fibrobacter sp. UWEL (assembly GCF_900142535.1). Taxonomy (NCBI): domain Bacteria; kingdom Pseudomonadati; phylum Fibrobacterota; class Fibrobacteria; order Fibrobacterales; family Fibrobacteraceae; genus Fibrobacter; species Fibrobacter sp. UWEL. The sequence goes on along the minus strand of NZ_FRBE01000005.1, from coordinate 118,879 downwards.
CTGAATTGCCGCCGGATGTTGGAATCCCAAGGAATGCGGGACCTTTCCTCAGTTTCCCTGCAGGTTACACTTCACGGGAAGAATGTTTCTGAGGCTGCTGGCTTATTACATTGGGCGGAAGCGGTTGGCGTTCACCGCATTAAGTGGAATCCGGTTGTATTCCTGAGTGTAGCGCCTCCATCGCTGGTGGCGGAATATGGCTTGAAAGAGGGGGACGTCGAGATCCTGCGGGAAACGTTAACCTCTACGAAATTGAAATGCGGGGGGAGCTTGTATTTCCCGCAGAACCCTGCAGGTTCAACGGCGGATGGTGCCGCGGGGGAGTGCCCCTTTGATGGGGAAATATGGATCTTGCCTGATGGGAGCGAACAGAAATGTCCCAATCCGGAAAGACGATTTGGAAATCCTGATGCACCTGCTGCCCAGTGCGCTCACTGCTTTATGAAATATCCAGAACGGTCAGAATATCGTTCTCGACCTTAAATTTGATTTCATAGCCGGCAAATCCAAAACCGTAGACTCGTTGGGGATCCTTCTGATAGGCGGGTCTCGGGTCTTGCGCTAGAATCTGGATCAGCGCGTTCATTTGCTCTTGGGTGAGTGCGCCTTCGTCTTGAAGTTTCTGGCGCAGTTCGTCGGGAATTTCCACCTGGACGCCTTTATTCAGGACTTCGTGAGCGAATCCGCCTGTGGCATTTTCAATGCTGTCGGCGTAGGGCAGGTAGGGCTTTATGTCGATGATGGGAGTGCCGTCCATCAAATCTGCGCCGCTCACAATAATTTCGGGACCGCTGTAATCTCCGTCGGTAACGCTCAGATGAATTTCTTCGATTTTTACGCAGCTCATGGCCAGAGGATTAGGGCGGAAACTACTGCGGGTTGCAAAAACACCCAGGCGCTTGTTTCCTCCTAGACGGGGCGGGCGTACGGTAGGACTCCAACTGTTTTTTCCGTTTTCGTCAAGTCTTACATTTTCTGAAAAAATCCAGAGAATCCATAGATGGCTGAAGCCTTCAAGGCCGCGGAGCGCATCTGCAATTCTGTATTCGGGTTCAAAACGGATGGCGGAACGCAAGCCCTTGAGAATCCCGCTTTGGCGGGGAATGCCGAACTTGTCGGGAAAGTCGCTCTTGATTTTTGCGATGACCTTGAAATTGTATTCAGCGGGATTTGTCATGGTATGACCATATATAAAAATTTCTATCTTGGGGCGTGGAATTTTTAACATCGGTGGGTGTTCCCCCAAGGGAATCCGCCATAACAATGAAGAGGAACAAATGACTGTTGTAGTCTTTATTCTTTACCTCCTGATGATGCTGGGCATTGGTGCCTACTTCTCCAAAAAGGCAAACAGCCTGAACGCCTACTATCTGGGCGATCGTGGCATGAATAAGTGGGTGGTGGCTATGTCCGCCCAGGCTTCCGATATGAGTGGCTGGATGCTGATGGGCCTTCCTGGCGCTATCTATCTCAGCGGTTTCTCTGAAGCTTGGATTGGTATCGGTCTGGTGATTGGTACCTACTTCAACTGGAAGATTGTGGGTCGTCGTCTCCGTAAGTACTCTCACTTCTGTGGCGATTCCATTACCTTGCCGGACTTCCTCTCTAACCGTTTCCGCGACAATAAGGGCGTCATCCGCGTGATTGCATCCTTCTTCATTTTGGCATTCTTCCTGTTCTACACCGTTTCTGGCTTCGTTGCTAGTGCAAAGCTCTTCGGTACCATCTTCGGTTTGGATTACACTACCGGCTTGATCATCGGTGCTGTGGTGGTGGTGAGCTATACCTTTATGGGCGGCTTCTTCGCCGTTTGCTGGACTGACTTTATTCAGGCTTCCATGATGCTTGTTGCAGTACTTGTGATTCCTACCATCATCTGCGTTTCCGGTGGCGGCTTTGCTGCTACTATGGATGCCGTGAACGGTCAGAATCCCTACCTCATGAGCCTCTTTACCAATGCTTCTAGCGGTAAGGCTATCGGCTTTGTTGCTTTGATTTCCAGCCTTTCCTGGGGTCTTGGCTACTTCGGTATGCCCCACATCCTGGTGCGTTTTATGTCCATCAAGAATGCCGAAGAAATCAAGCACTCTCGCCGTATTGCCATGACATGGGTCATTATCTGCCTGGGCGCTGTGATCATGATTGGTTTGCTGGGTCGCTACTATGTAAGTGCTAACGGCCTTACCCTCCAGGATCCGGAACGTATCTTCATGGTTCTCTGCCAGGCTCTCTGCCATCCGGCAATCGCTTCTATCCTGATGGCAGCAATTCTTGCCGCTATCATGAGTACTGCTGACTCCCAGCTCCTGGTTTCTGCTTCCGCTTTCAGTAACGACATGTACAAGCACCTGTTCCGCAAGAATGCTTCCAATAAGGAACTGATGTGGGTGAGCCGTGTGGTTGTGGCAGTCATCGCAATTATCGCAGTTCTCGTCGCTCTCCAGGGCGCACCTTCCGCAGACGGTGTTGCTAAGGAAGGCAAGAGCTTCCTGGATGTGGTTATGAGCCTGGTGAGCTTCGCCTGGGGTGGCTTTGGTGCTACCTTCGGTCCTCTGGTTCTGCTCGCCCTCTTCTGGAAGCGCACCACTCTGCCTGCTGCCATTGCTGGTATGCTGGTGGGCGGTATCACCACCTTCGTCTGGAAGTTCTATCTCTCTGGCCTTAGCGGCGAAATTTTCCAGATTTACGAACTGGTTCCGGGCTTTGTCTTTAGCTTTGCCACCATCGTTGTGGTTAGCCTCTTGACCAAGCAGCCCAGCAAGGAAATCCAGGACGAATTTGACGCAGTGGAACACACTCGCCTTTCTGACATGAAGCTCTAATCAAGAGTTTTAAATACGGATTTAAAGCCCTCGACTGCATGGTCGGGGGCTCTTTTTTTTCGCTTAATTTTTTACATTTGGGGCATGACTAAGTTTTCTGAATTTCCGTATGTAGCTGACCGCTTTAATGCAGTCCGTAGAGAAACTGTACAGGTTCGTGTTGGCGATGCATTGATTGGGGGCGGTGCCCCCATTTTAGTTCAGTCCATGACAACCACCAAGCCCAAGGACGTGGAAAAGACCGTCCAGGAAACTTTGGATCTTGCCAAGGTGGGCTGCGGTCTTGTCCGTATTACTACTCCCACTTTTGCAGACGCAGCTGGCTTGGAAGAAGTCATGAAGCGTATCCGCGCCGCTGGTTGCAAGGTTCCGGTTTCCGCCGACATCCACTTCCAGCCTAAGGCCGCTTTCGAAGCCCTTAAGTGGGTTGAAAAGGTTCGCATCAATCCGGGTAACTTCGTGGATACTGGTATCCTGACCCTGGAACAGCAGACCGATGCTATGTTTGACGAAGGCAAGGAAAAGGTTGCCGAACAGTTTACGCCTTTCGTTCAGGAAGCAAAGCGCCTGGGTCGTGTGATCCGTATTGGCGTGAACCACGGTTCTCTTTCTGCCCGTATGATTTACCGCTATGGCGACACCGTGGAAGGCATGGTGGAAAGTGCCATTGAATACTTGGCTGTTTGCGAAGCTGAACATTTTGACCAGGTGGTCCTCAGCCTTAAGTCCAGCAATCCTCGTGTGGCAATTGCAGCCTATCGTATGCTTGCAGCCCGCATTAAGCAGGAAGGCTTTAAGCCCTATCCGTTCCACGTTGGTGTGACGGAAGCTGGTGCCGGTGCGGATGGACGTATGAAGTCCGCTGCTGGTATTGGTGCTCTCCTTCTGGATGGCCTTGCTGATACGATTCGCGTTTCCTTGACCGAAGATCCTGTGGCCGAAGTTCCTGTGGCTCATGAATTGATCAAGGCCTGTGCTCTGCCTTCTGCTCCTGTAAGCTATGCAGTGCCCGTTCTTGAAAAGGACCCGTATCACTATGAACGTCGTGAAACCACTCCCGTTGTCTTGAATGGTGTAGAAATTGGCGGTGCACGTCCGGTGATGGTTGGCGTTCGCGCAAGTGCCGCAAGCATTGAAGGTGCGAGCCGCGGTCCTGAATTTGCAGTGGCAAGCCTTGGCGATAAGCCTGTGGTTGCTTTCGATGACGCCATGGATATTGCGGGCTTTGCTGCTAACCCCATTTCCGTCCCGGAAGGATCCATCTTCTGCTATACCGGTGAGAATATGGTGGCTGGCGTTCGTGCTATGGCTTCTGCTTTGGAGGCTGCAGGTCGTAAGGATCCCATTTTGCTTTATGCCAACATCGGTAGCACCGAAAAGGACATGCTCCGCGTTTCCGCTGATATCGGTAGTTTGGTGACCGATGGTATTGGTGATGCTGTCTGCATCGAAGGTTACAAGAGCCCCAAGGAATCTGTGGAACTGGCTTTCGATATTCTCCAGGCTGCCTACTGCCGTCGCAGTAAGACCAACTTCATCAGCTGCCCCAGCTGCGGCCGTACTTTGTACAACATCCAGGAAGTGATGGGTAAAATCAAGGCTCGCTTTGGTCACCTGAAGGATTTGTCCATCGGCATTATGGGCTGTATCGTGAATGGTCCGGGCGAAATGGCTGATGCAGACTTTGGTTATGTGGGTGGTGGCCCTGGCCGCATTACCCTGTTCGAAGGCAAGACCGCTGTTAAGAAGAACATCCCTGAAGAAGACGCTATCGAAGAATTGGTTGCTCTCATCAAGGATCGTGGTCGCTGGGTAGAACCGTAGGCTTTGTGCGGAACAAAAAGATTTTGGAAATAAAACTCAAATAAAGGAATAAATCATGGCAACTATTAAGACTATGAACAACATCTCCAAGAAGGGCCTTAGCCTGTTTGGAGCATACTATCAGGTTTCTGATACCATCGAAAATCCGGATGCAATCCTGGTCCGTTCCGCTCAGGTGGATACTGACAACTTCGATGGCCTTCTGGCTGTAGCTCGTGCAGGCGCTGGTGTGAACAACATCACCATCGACAAGGCTTCCGCTAAGGGTGTTTGCGTGTTCAATACTCCGGGTGCCAATGCTAACGCTGTTGCAGAACTGGTCATGACCGTTCTCGGTATGGCTGTTCGTAACGTTGGTCAGGCTGCAAACTGGGTCAAGGCTCTGGACATCAACGATCCGGATATGGCTAAGACTGTTGAAAGCGGCAAGAAGAAGTTTGCTGGTTCCGAACTGGCTGGCAAGACTCTCGGCGTTATCGGCCTTGGCAAGATCGGCGTTCTGGTTGCTAACTATGCTCGTTGGAAGAACATGCGCGTTATCGCTTACGAACCGTATCCTAACGCTCTCAACATGCACGAACTTTCCAACAAGGTTGAAATTGCTGATCTCGACACCGTGATCGCAAACTCCGACTTCCTCACCGTTCACGTTCCGTTCATCAAGGGTGTTACTGAAAACCTCCTGAACCGCAAGAACTTGGCTAACTTCAAGGGTACTCATATCCTTAACTTCGCTCGTAACGGTCTGGTTGAAATGGACCCGATTTACGAAATGCTGGACAACGGTACTCTCCAGGGTTACCTCAGCGACTTCCCGGATGCAAAGCAGATCCAGCACGACAAGATCCAGTGCTTCCCGCACCTGGGCGCTTCTACCGAAGAAGCTGAAGAAAACTGCGCAGTGATGGCTGTTGAAGAACTGAAGGACTACATCGAATTCGGTTGCGTCCGTAATTCCGTGAACTTCCCGGCTCTGAACGACAAGCCCCACATGGGCATCAAGACCCGCGTTGTGGTGATCAACCAGGACGTTCCCAACATGATCGCTGAAATCACCAAGGTGTTCGGTGCAGAAAACATCAACATTGCTTCCTTCTCCAACAAGAGCAACGGCAAGATTGGTTACAACCTGATCGACATCGAATCCACCATCGACGACTCCATCAAGGACAAGCTTGCCCAGCTGGACAAGGTCGTTAAGGTCCGCGTGATTCACTTTTAACCGCGCTGATCGTTCGTTAGATAAGTAACCTCCGGTCATCAGCGCTATGCTGGGGATAGGAGAGCGTTCTTTCAGGATGATTCAAAGGAAAAAAGCTCGACGAATTATTTCGTTGGGCTTTTTTTTATATCTTTCGTTAAAACAACTGAGGTATTCATGAAACCAAATCTTGCTCTTTTGATTCTCTCTTGGCAGGTGGCTTGCCTTTTCCATGAAACGGAAACCGAAAAGCTTTTGCCGGGATCAGCCAGTGCAACGGAAGCCGAAAGCGATGAACTGGACAAGATTCATGACGAACTGACCCCGGATGTGGACTGGGACGATTTTAACATGGTGTATGGAGGTTTCTCCAATGCCAAGGCTCGTACAGACGCTTGCATTGCAGCTCTTAAGAATGAGTCCGCTGAATTCAAGAGCAAGGTTTTGGAAGCCATGCTCCGAGTAGCTGCCGCTTCTAAGGAAGATGATAATGAAACCAATATCTCTCCCGAGGAAATGAGCTTTGTCCAGCAGGTAAAGGCTGCTCTTATCGGATAGTTTTTTCAAATACTGGATATGAAAAAGCCTCGCAGTTCAACTGCGAGGCTTTTTCCGTTTTGACGGGCTCAATTAGCGCAATACAATGTCGCCGTTTGCAACCAGCTTGTCGCGAAGCTTGTTGTGTGCCTTGCTGACTTCGTCGTCGGTCAAGGTGCGATCCATTGCCTGGTAGACAAGGCCGTAAACCATGTTCTTCTTACCGGCTTCGATCTTGTCGCCTTCGTAAATGCTCTTGAGAGTGATCTTTGCAAGATTCTTGGGGTTGAGTCCCTTAATGCGTGCAACGATTTCTTCGTGAGTCATTCCCTTTGCCACTTCAATGGAAATGTCGCGGGTAGAAGGAACCTGACGGCTGAATGCCTGGAAGATAATCTTCTTCTGGCTTGCCACAATCATCTTGTCCAGGTCAGCTTCCATGACGTAGGTTTCGTAACCGATGTCAAAGGACTTTGCTACAGACGGGTGGAGAGCACCCATGGTGCCAAGAACGGTCTTGCCGCAGACGATTTCGGTCTGCTTGCCCGGATGCATAAAGGCTTCCAGCTTTTCGGGAACGCGGAATTCAACCACAACGCCGCAGCGCTTGAAGAAGGACTGAACCAAACCCTTGAAGGCGGTGAAGTCAATCTGTGCGGGCTTGTCGTTCAGCGGGTTTGCATCAAATGCACCAGCAACCACCAGGGCAATCAGGTTGGATTCATCAAAGCCGTTGTCGCGGACGTCAGCACGTTCACGCTTGAACTGACCCTTAGCTACTTCGAACAAGCGAACGGAACCCGGACGGTTCTTTTCGTTTTCGGCAACGTTCTTCAGCAGGTTGGGCAAAAGGCTGGTGGGAACAACGCCCAGTTCTTCGGACAGGGGGTTCAGGAGGGCTGCCGGCTTGGAACGGCGGTCATCAGATTCTGCGCCAAAGAGAGCTTCCGTGCGAGCCTTGCTGGTAAAGCGCAGGTTCAAACATTCATGGAGACCCATAGCAGAAAGGGTTCTGCGGATCTTGCGGTTCATCACTTCCACAGCCGGGAGTTCGTTGGGCTGCATGGTGAACTTGGGCATGGTGTAGGGGATGTTGTCGAAGCCCACGAGGCGTGCCACTTCTTCAATCAGGTCCACTTCACGTTCCAGGTCCGGACGGTTGCCCGGAATTTCGAAGGTCATGGTTTCGCCATTCTCTGCAGAGAGCTTCAGGTTGATGCCGGTGAGGAGGCTCTTGATCTGTTCGGCAGGAACTTCCATGCCGATGATCTTTGCGACGCGGCTAACGCGGAGGTCTACCTTCAGCAATTCCTTCTGGTGGTCTTCGCCGGTGTATTCCACGCAGCCCTTTAGAACCTTGCCGCCAGCCACTTCCTGGATCATGGCGCAAGCGTACTTGCTGTATTCGTCCTGGGTAGTGGTGTCGATGCCACGTTCGAAACGGTAGCTGGAATCAGAACCGATGCCAAGGCGCTTGGCCTGCTTACGAACGATGGTGGGGTTGAAGTAGGCGCTTTCCAAGAGAACGTTCTTGGTGGAGTCCACAATTTCGGATTCTACACCACCCATGGTGCCAGCCACAGCTACGGGACGGTCGCCGTCGCAGATAACCAGTTCGGCTTCGGTCAGTTCGTGGTCAGTGTGGTCGATGGTCTGGATCTTTTCGCCCTTCACAGCGCGGCGAACCTTGATCATGGAACCCTTCAGCTGGTCCATATCGAAGCTATGGAGAGGCTGACCCACGTCCATGAGGATGAAGTTGGTGATGTCCACAACGTTGTTGATGGAGTTCATGCCAACGGTGTGCAAAAGCTTGGCGAGCCAGCTGGGGCTCTGCTTGACTTCTACGCCCTTGATGACGCGAGCAGTGTAGCGGGAGCAACCGCAGCCGGGAACAACTTCGACGGTAGCGGCGGTGCTTGCGGCCTCGGCTTCTTCCACCAGGTTGTAGGTGAGAGGCTTCAGGGGGCGGTTAAACTTGGCTGCCAGTTCGCGGGCAACACCGCGATGGCAAAGTGCGTCCGGACGGTTGGGGGTGACGTTCAGTTCGAAGCAAACATCGTACAGGCCCAGGCTTACGAAAGGAGTGCCGGCGGGAATGGAATCATCCAGAACCATGATGCCACCGTGGTCGTCAGAAAGGCCGATTTCGTCTTCGGCGCAAATCATACCGAAGCTTTCCACGCCGCGGATCTTGGACTTCTTCATCTTGAGGACGGTGCCGTCGCTCATGGGAAGTTCTGCACCGATGGGAGCGAGACAGACGGTCTGGCCTGCAGCAACGTTAGGTGCGCCGCAAACCACTTGGACAACTTCCTTACCGTTATCGACTGTAGTGATGTGGAGATGATCGCTATCCGGATGGTTTTCGCAGGTGAGGACCTTTGCCACCACCAGCTTGTCATATACCTTACCCGGTTCTTCAATGCCTTCCACTTCCAAACCGATGGAAGTCAATGCCTTTTCGATATCTGCCACAGATTCAGGCAGATCCACATGACGCTTCAGCCAACTTAAAGAGACTTTCATTTTTTGTCCTTTTTTTAAAACCGAGGTAAAGTTAGAAACTTTGAAAAAATTTATCTTTTAGTTAATGAAAACCACACCTAGAATTGCTATAGATGCCCGCATGGTGCACAAGTCCGGTATTGGAACTTGCATCCAGCATTGGCTTAAGGATGTGGGCTATAGCATCGCCTTAGGTGACCCGAAGGAACTGGAGGAATACAAGGATTGTTTCCAGACCCAGATACCCTTCATCAGTAGCATTTACGGCTACAAGGAACAGCTGAAATTCCCTTACAGGAAACTGAAGAAATCCGCTCCCGATGTGTTGCATGTGCCTCATTGCAATATTCCCTTGCTTTATCGCGGGAAAATGATGGCCACCATTCATGACTTGACTCATTTGGTGTATCCGGAATTTCTTCCCATGAAGCTGGTGCATTGGTATTTCAAGTTTATTTTCTGGTTCGTCTGCAAGCGTGCGGATCGAATCAACGTAGTTTCTGAAAGCACCAAAAAAGACTTGCTTCGTTTCTACAAGGTAAATCCCGACAAGATTACCGTAACGCCCCTGGGCGTTGGCAAGGAATTCGTCAAGAAGTCTAAGCCTGAGATAGAATACCTTTATGAAAAGTACAGCATTCCTAGGGATAAGAAGATTATACTCTACGTAGGGAATTTGCTTCCTCATAAGAATCTAAATGGGCTATTGAAAGGCTTTGCCCAGATGAAGGACCGTGAGGATTGCAGAATCGTCATGGTGGGAAAAGCATTTGATGGACGAACCACTCAGACCATCGAATCTGAACTTGGTATAGAACACTTGCTGATTCGCGCCGGAATGGTCAGCCAGGAAGACCTGGTGAACTTCTACAATCTGGCGGATTTATTCGTGCTGCCCTCTCTTTATGAAGGCTTTGGCCTGCCTATTCTGGAAGCGTTTGCCTGTGGCACGCCGGTGGCTTGCTCCAATACTTCCTCCATGCCGGAAGTGGGCGGTCAGCTGGCCACTTATTTCGACCCGCAAAATCCGGAAAGTATTGCCCATGCTTTGGAACAGTCCATCCATCGCAAGGGAACTCAGGACGCTGAAATTGAAGCCTGGGTGAGCCGTTTCTCTTGGGAAAACTGCTCCAGGAAAATTCGCGAAATCGCAGAAAGCCTTTGCGCAGAAAAGTAGGGTAGAAGATGAACGCCAGGGTGAAAAAGTTTCTTTCCACTTTCCTGAAAGTCGCCATCAGTTTGGGCGGCTTGGGCTATATCTTCTATAAGGTCCCCTTCGGTGAAGTCAGCAGTCACTGGACCTCTACAGCCCTCCCTTGGGTGGGCGTCATTTTGCTCTGCACCGTGTTCAGCATGACTATTCAAGCGAACCGTTGGCGTGGCCTGCTTTTGGACGAAGGCAAGAAGGTTCCCTTCAAGACTTTTTATGCCTATATCGCCTTAGGTTACTTCTTTAACAATCTCCTTCCCAGCGGTTTCGGGGGAGACGCGGTAAAGACCATTGCCTTCGGAAAAAAGTTTGGCAATACCGCAAATTCTGTAGCTGCAGTGGCAATCTCCCGAGTGATGGGATTGATAGCCATGTTCATTTGCTTCTTTATCATGCTGCCTTTTGTTATTACGCGTCTGGATATTCCAGCGGTTTATACAGGAGCTGTATGTGGAGTGGCTCTCCTGAGCGTCTTGATTATTGTTGCAGGACTCTTTTCGGATAAATTAAAGTTGCCGGGGGCATTGACCCGTCGGGTGCCATTCCTCCTGAAACTTCAGGATGCCTTCTCCATCTATCGAGGCTACAAGAAAGCGTTCCTTATGTCGGGAGTAGATTCCATCTGGCTCCAGATTTCTTCCATCCTGATTCATTATTCTTATTTCCAGGCGGTAGGTGTTCCTGTGGATCTTGCCACCATTACGGTGTTCATGACCATCACCATTACCATTACCATGTTGCCTATCTCCATAAATGGCATAGGGTTACGTGAGAATCTGAACGTTAGTCTCTTTACGGGACTGCTTGGAATCCCTGCGGATATCGTACTGGCTGCCGCTCTCATTGGGTATATTCCCATGCTTTTCCAGGCTGCCCAGGGTGCCGTCGTTCTTGCTCGCTATAAATCGACTAGATCCTAGCCCCTATTCCCTAGATCCTAAAATTTGACAAATTGAAAAGGTGTGGTGATATAGCTATAGACCATCATCTTTTTTTCATTTTTTAAATTTGAACTATGGCTTTTGTACACCTTCAGACTCATTCCGAATTTTCTGTATTGCAGGCTTCTGCCCGTCTTGATGACATTCTAGCGGCTGCTGCCGATAACAATGCTCCTGCAATTGCGCTGACTGACCATGGTGCTATGTTTGGCATCCTTGAATTCCAGACCCGCGGCCAGGGCCTCAACAAGAAACGCAAGGAAAAGGGCCTGCCGCCTCTGAAGACTGTTTACGGCTGTCACGTTTATATTGACACCCCCAGCGCTACCAGCAAGGATCCGATCTCTTACGAGCGATTGACCCTTCTGGTGGAAAATGAAGTGGGCTATTACAACCTGCTCCGTATTGTCAGTTACCGTTACGAAGATGGAGAACGCTGGGCTGAAATTCCTTCTGTGCCTCTGGATACCGTGGCTCAGTTTAAGGATGGTATCATCGCCATTGCAGGTGATTTCTTCAGTAAATATGGTCAAAGTGTGGCCGCCGGAAGAAATACGGTAGCTCGTGAGTACATGGATCGTCTGGACAAGATTTTCGATCACGATCATCTGTATATTTCCGTCTGTGATAATGATGTGCCTCAGCAGAATCTGCTGAACGATTTTAACGTACAGTTGGCTAATGAATTGGGCCGTGAAATCGTTGCTGTAGGAGATGTTCATTACATCAAGAAGTCAGATGCCCAGTCCCATAAGATTCTTCGCTGCATTGCCGTGAAGGAAACCTTAAATGGCTTCGTGGATAAGCGTTTCCCCTCCGAAGGTTTTTACTTCCGTTCCGAAGAAGAAATGGTGGCGAAGTTTGGTCATATTCCCGGAGCCATCGAAAATACGGTTAAGATTGCTGAACGCTGTAGCTATACGGTGAAAACCGGTATCGGTGATGAATTCTGGCCTCGTTTCGCCATTCCCAAGGACTTCCTGGAAGGTGAAGAATACCAGAAGATTAAAGCCATCATGAAGGCTGAATATGATGCGGAATACCCGGTGGTGAAAGAACGTGAACTGGGTGGCGTCATCAAGGATAAGAAGAAAAAGCTTCAGGCCCAGATGTGTGCCGATAAAGGCATTGAACCGGATGCCCTCACCGATGAAGACAAGGCTGAAATTGACCGCCTGGCGTCTCCCGAACTCTTTGATGAAAACGACCAGAAGGCTTGGGAAAAGGCGGTCCATCGCTGGTGTAAGCCGGGTTCTGATTCCGATATCTATATCATCCACCTTTGTAACGACTTCCTGAAGTGGCGCTTCCCCGAGGAAAATTTCAAGTTCCCTGAACATGAAACCGACGTGGGCAAGCGCATGTACAAGGAGCTGAACTGTATCCGTAATATGAACGTTGCGGGTTATCTGCTCATTGTGTGGGACTTCATTAACTGGGCTCGTAACAATGGTATTCCCGTGGGACCGGGACGTGGTTCTGCTGCTGGTTCTTTGGTTACCTACATCATTGGTATTACGGACATTGACCCGCTCAAGTTTGACTTGCTTTTCGAACGATTCCTGAATCCGGAACGTGTGTCCATGCCTGATATTGATACTGACTTTGCGGATAGAGACCGCGGTCGTGTGATTGATTATGTGACGCAAAAATACGGCAAGGAATGCGTGGGCCAGATCATTACCTACGGCATGTTGAAATCCAAGGCGGTCATTACGGACGTGGCTCGTGTGCTTGGCATTCCTCCTGGCGAAGCCAAGATGATCACTAAGTTGTTCCCCCAGCGTACGCTGAACTTCAGTTTGAAGCAGGCTTGGACTGGTAAGGATAAGAAGGGTAACAACCTGGAAGATGGTTACAGCCCGGAACCTTTGCAGGCAATGATTAATTCCCGAGCCATGTATCAGACTCTTTGGGATACAGCCTTGACTCTGGAAGATTTGCCCCGCCAGACGGGCGTTCATGCTTGTGGTGTGGTTATTACGCCGACTCCCATTTACAATCTGGCTCCCTTGTACCGTGCCGCTCCGGAAGATACCCCGGTGGTGATGTACGACAAGCATTACGCAGAAGACATTGGCCTTCTGAAGATGGACTTCCTGGGTCTTATCAACTTGTCCATCATTCAGGATACGGTTCGAATGGTAAAGCAGAATCGTCAGATTGATGTGGATATGGCCCACATTCCTCTGGATGACGCGGAAACCTTTGGACTTTTAAGTAAGGGCATGACCACCACGGTGTTCCAGTTCGAATCTCCGGGTATGCAGAAGTACCTCCGCGAACTGAAACCGTCTCGAATTACGGACTTGATCGCTATGAACGCCCTGTACCGTCCGGGCCCTATCGATCAGATTCCTCACTTTATTGCCCGTAAGCTGGGTACCGAAGAAGTGGACTGCTACCATCCGGACCTGGAACAGGTGCTGGGTGAAACTTACGGTGTGATTGTGTATCAGGAACAGGTGATGAAACTTGCTCAGATTCTGGGTGGTTATTCTCTGGGTGGTGCTGATAACATTCGTCGTATTATGGCTAAGAAGATGCCGGAAAAGATGGAAAAGCTTACTCCGGAATTCTTTGCCAAGTGTGAAGCTCGCGGCTACTCTCACGACCTAATCAAGAAGGTGTGGGATGCGGTGCTTCCCTTCTGCGGATACGCATTTAACAAGAGTCACGCTGCAGCTTACGCATACGTTGCTTACCAGACCGCTTACCTGAAGACTCACTACGGTCCTGAATATATGGCCGCTTCCATGACTTCCAAGATGGGAAAGACGGAAGATATCGTGACCATCATTCTGGAATGTAAGCGCCTGAATATACCTGTTCTTTCTCCCAACATTAACGCCTCCCTGGGTGTGTTCTCCGCTACCAAGGATCACAAGATTCTCTTTGGTCTTGCGGGTATCCGCGGTGTGGGCCTTGGGGTTGTGGAAGACATTATTGCAGAACGTGAACGTCGTGGAAAGTTCAAGGATCTTTTTGATTTCACCAAGCGTGTGGCTGAATACCAGGGTGAACAGAAGGAAAAACGCGCCCCCATGAATAAGCGCTTTGTGGAAAGCTTGATCATGGCTGGTGCCTTGGATGAATTCCCGGGAAGTCGCGCTTCCTTGATGGCTTCCGTGGATAAGGCTCTCACTGTGGCCGCCCGCTTCCAGGAGGATAAGGACCGCGGCCAAATGTCCCTCTTTGATATGGGCGGTGCCGCTCCTGCCATGGACTCCGACGCAGAAACGCTGGAAGAAGCGGAAGAATGGACTACCATGGAAATGCTGGGTAAGGAAAAGGACATCCTTGGCCTGTTCCTGTCGGGCCATCCTCTGGATGCTTTCCGCCCGGAACTTCAGGGCTTTACGTCCTGCAGCCTTGCTATTGAAGAACTGGCTGGCAGAGCCGATAGTGGCGACCCGATTATTGTAGGTGGCGTGGTCACTAAGGTTCGTTCTCTGGAAACCAAGCGCGGTGACAACATCGGCGTGGGTTCCATTCAGGACTTCCAGGGAGAACTGGAAATCTTCTTCAAGAAGGACGTGTGGGAAAAGTTCCGCGATACCATCTCTCAGGATGACCAGGTTCTTGTAAAGGGCATGCTGGAGCACAAGCGCGATAGCGATGAAGTTCAGCTGGTGGTGATGGAAGTAATCCAGTTGGATCGAGTCCGTTCCGATATGGTTTCCTTCATTCATATGAACATTTTCTCCAATTCCTTTGATGATGAATTTATGGAGAAACTGCAGAATCTTCTGAATGAGAACAGCCCCTACGACGAAATGCAGAAGGGCTGTAATCTGGTGCTTCATGTGGAAGCGGATTCCGGCTTTATTCATGTGCTGAACCTGAAGAAAAATAAGGTGGTGTACACACCTGAATTGCTTCAGAGCCTGCGAAATGAATTGGGCGCAACTAAGGTTTGGGTCTCCAACCGTGAAAAGCGGTAAACCATACATCCTTTTTTGTGCAGGTGAAGATTCCGGGGATTGCCTTGGCGAATCCCTTGTGACGTCAGCCCATCAAATCCTCCAGGACCGTCTAGATCTTGTGGGCGCTGGTGGTGGTCGCATGGCTACAGCGGGCCTTAAGCCTGTGGTGGATTACGATGTGTTGCCCGTTTCTGGCTTTGGTGACGTCCTTCCTAAATATTTCAAGCTGAAAAAGAACTATAAAGTTTTGGCCGAGGCATTGGCGAATCCTTTGTGCATGGGCCTTGTTGCCATCGACTATCCCGGTTACAATATGAAGCTTACGATTTTGGCCAACAGGCTAAATAAGCCAGTATTGTATGTGGCTCCTCCACAGGCTTGGGCTTGGAAAGCAAAGCGGGTGAAAAAACTTACGAATCCGCAGAACAGACTTGCCTTGTTCTTTGACTTCGAGGAAAAACCTTACCGAGACGCAGGTTGCAATATGGTCAGAATGCAACATCCCTTGGTAAACGTTGCAGAAAAATTCGTCCCTCCTCAGAATGTACCTGTAAAGAAATCCGTTTTGCTGCTTCCTGGTAGTAGAGCTAGTCAAGCTCACAGGAACATGAATCTGTTTCTAGATTGTGCCCAGCGCCTTCGCGATGAAATTAGCGGGGAATATTCCTTGACGGATTTGCCCGATGTGGTTGTTCTCGCTTCTAGAGAATCGTTGCAGGACCGTTTCCAGAAGGAACTGGAGCGCAAATTCCGAGGAAATGTTCCCGCCTGGATTCGGGTAGAACTTTCCCCCAAGTCGGCTCTTGAAAGATTTAATCGCTATAGAATGGCAACGATGGTCTTGACCACTCCGGGAACCTCTACCCTGGAGCTAGCTCTTTCCGGAAGCCGCTGCGTGGTCTGCACCTGTCCGGATTGTCTTACTTATGCCATCGGTAAACGTCTGGTGAAAACCAACTGGTTCTCTCTCCCGAATTTAATTCTCGGGAAGGAAATCTATCCGGAATTCATCCTCTGGAATCGCGGGCGGAAATCCATCGGGAATGTGGCTAATGCCCTTCTTGAAAACGTCAAGAGCCCGCTGGATGTTTCCGATGTAAATCAGCTTAAAGCTAAACTGAACGTGGGGAAGGATTCCCACCAGTTAATGTCTGAATTTCTTGCTCAGTTCCTCTAGGGTCAATCGCATCAGCGTGGGGTGACCATAGGGAGATTTCAAGGGGTCTTCTGTAATCATGAGCTGGCCAACCAGCGTGGCCATTTCCTCGGGCTTCAGCTGATCACCAGCCTGGTAAGCGTTGGTCTTTGCCCATGCCTTGGCGATAATGTCCTGGACCTTGACCATATCCCCACCATCGTTTCCGTCAGTACCAATACTTTCAAGGAAATCCTTGACCGCCTTGACCGCACGAGAAAGGGGAAGTGCGCTAGGGATAGCTCGGATTTGGTAAGTGTCCCCGCCAAAAGGCTCGATGAAGAAGCCTAATCGCTTAAACTGGTCTTCAACAGAATGAAGGACGCCTGCTTCCAGCTTTGTCAATTCCATCATTTCGGGGAAGAGCAATTCTTGACTGTCTAGGGCGTTGCCATTCCGAAGCGTCTCCAGAGCCTGCTCGTAAAGAATTCGGGAATGAGCTGCGTGCTGGTCAATAATCAAGAGACCATTAACGTCTTCCCCTGCAATGTAGGTTCTTGCAATCTGGAAAAATGTCGGAGGAATCCAGGCTGGTTCCTGAACTGGTGCCGCTTTCTGTTCCCCTTCCAGAGAAATGATTTTTCCCGCTTCCGGCTGGCTGAATAAATCCTGAGCCAGATCGTTTTCAGGCCTTCTAGAAACCGGCTTCTTCGGTGCAGTCCACGGGGTAGTGGACATTACAGGAGCTCCGCCATTCCACTCTTGTGTGGGGACTGGTATTTCGGAAGTTTCCTTGGAGAAACTTGGCATGACCGGTGCCATTGGTGACACAAATGGATTGTAGTCACCTGCGGAACGTGTATCGCTCAAATTATTTACGGGATTATTTATGGGAGGTTCGTTCCCTCCGGCCAATTCATCGCTCAAGTCAATGAAGGGTGCGTTTCCTTCCAGATCGGCGCGGAAAGTTTCACGAATGGCGTGAAGAACTACCGTAAAAATCAGGTTGCCGTTGGCGAAACGAACTTCTCGCTTTGCGGGATGGACGTTCACGTCAAATTCCACATCGGGCATGTCCAGGAACAAGACGGAAACGGGCTTGCATTGAGCGCCGTAAGGTTCGTAGGACTGAGTCACCGCACGGCTTACCATCTTATTTTCGATGGGACGGTTTCGAATGTACAGAAATTGATGGTTGCGTTTGCCGTTGGTCTCTGTTGTGGGGGAGATAAAGCCGGAAACATGAATTCCTGCTTCCGTATAATCTACAGGTAGGAGCACTTTGGCGATTTTGGAACCGATGGCTTCTGCAAGTCGGCTACGCAATTCTCCGGGAACGCCTGTAAATACGGTCTTGTCATTTACTTTGTAATCAAAACGGATTTCAGGATGGGCAATTGCGGTTTTTAGAATAACATCAAAAATTCGAGTGCCTTCTGCAGTTTCGCTACTCAGGAAGGTCCTGCGAACAGGCGTGTTGTAAAAAAGGTCTTCCACCAGAAAGGTGGTTCCGCGACTTGCTTGCACATCCTGCTTTTCTATGACGTTTCCGCCGTGGATGATGATGCGGCCGCTTTCTCCATCGTCGGTTGCGCTGGTAATGGTCAGCTTCGATACTGCTGCGATGGATGCTACGGCTTCCCCGCGGAATCCGTTTGTCTGTAAGTGAAATAAATCGTCGGCATTGAACAGCTTGGACGTTGTATGTCGCAGATAACATAAGTCTAAATCCGCGGCACCCATGCCTTTTCCGTTGTCTGTAACCTGGATTTTCTTTTTGCCGCCCTGTTCAATGGATACTTGGATGCGGGTGGCTCCAGCATCAATTGCGTTTTCGATAAGTTCTTTTACAGCGGAACAGGGGCGTTCAATAACTTCCCCTGCGGCTATTTTATTGATAACTTCATCGGATAAAACGTGAATTTCTGCTGATTTCATGGGCAAAATATAGACAATTTGTTTACACCCAAAAGAAAAAAATGCTACTTTTATTGTAACCGGAAGGTTGGGTTGTTCATCAAACCTATTGGTATAATTTGAGGTGTTAAAAGTGTTATCAAATCTCTTTCTGCAGTTAACTCATATTGAATTGCTGATTTCTTACCCTGTTAAGGATATCCTTACCTTGGTAAAGCGTGACTCCCGATTCAACATCAAGCTGTTGAACGACCTCTACTTTGAAGATTCCGTCGTAGACGAAAGTGCCCACCGCCTTGTGATGAACTGCGTGGTGAACTGGCTGTATGATCGCGGCGAAAATCCGGATGCCTTTGTTCAGCGTATCATTGATCGCTGTGCCGCTTTCGAAGCTATTCCTGCTCGTAGCGTGCTTCGCTCCTACCTTCCCTACATCTCCCAGTTCTATGCAACTGAGGATGTTCGCCAGCTTTGCCTGGACATTATCCCCAAGCGTTATCCGCTTCTCAACAACCCCAAGTTCCTGAAGCGTGAACTGGTTGGCGAAAATCGCCAGGAATACTTTACTTTCCGTTTTGATTCTCCGGGTGTTTTGGTTACCAACCCCATGCGTTGGTTCATCGGCCTGGTTCAGGTGGGCCCGATTCTTCTGAATACTCCGGCCTACGAACATATCTCCTTCCGCGCTGCTCAGACCTCCTTTATCGAAGCTCTGGAAAACCGCGTGAATGCAGAAATGCGTGAAGATGGTTTCATCTACGTAAATAGCCGCCAGGTGGGTCGCTATTCTACCTTCGGCGACTGCCTGTCCGAGTTCGGTGTGGAATGGGACGTTGAAGCCGAAAAGAAGATGGCTTGTATCAAGGCTCTGGAAGATGTGGTGGATGAAAAGACGGGTGCCGTTCTTATCCATAAGGGTTGCTACTACGGCGCACCGGCTAGCGTGGTCTACTTTGATTACAAAGCCAACGTGGTTGCACCGGAACCGTTCAACAAGCTCATGAGTGCTGTGGTGAAACAGGAATTCGATGCATGGGAACCCATCCAGAAGGCTCAGAACCAGCTCCTGGAAGCCATGAACGACTCTGTGAATATTGTTTACTACAAGAGCGATGACTCTATTTCTGTGAACAACAAACACTTGATGCGAAATGTTCCTGCTCGAATTTTAAGAAACTTGCTTCGTGAATATTCCGCTACTGGTCGTGAAGAATACGAAAACCGTGAATTCAAGCGCGATCCGTCTATTTGCATGGATCCGCTGCGTCCCAACTTCGAAAGCCGCTTAAACCGTGTGATCGCCCATATCAATGGCTCTGATGACCCGGAAAGACCTACCGAAGGTGTGAAGAAATTCTTCGAAATCGAACGTCATCGTCGCGGTGGTTTCCGTTTTGTTCCGAAGTGTAAGATTATTTTCCACGAAGAGTAAACTTTTGTAGATATAACTCCTAAATAACAAAAAGAAGCAATTAAAAATAAGTTTTTTGGTAGTTTCACTTTTGTTTTTAAAGGATATATTTCACAACGTGAACGATTGAAGGGTAAATCCTCAAACAACACTATCATTGCTCCCCTCCTGATAGGTTCAAGGTTCCACAAATCGCTCATATTTTCTCCTTCTTAGGAACGGGTCCCTCTTGAGGGGCCCGTTCTTTTTGTGGTCAGGGGCTCTGAAGTCGAGAATACCTTTTCTTTTTTGAATCGTTTTTCTGTAATGAATATATTTTGGGGCGTATAGGAGGCTTATATGCGTATTCTTTTGTTCGCGTTTCTTTTTGTTTCGCTGGTTTTTGCTCAAGAGCAGAATGCTATATGGGGTAATAGCGATACGGCGATCGTTTATCCTTCGATTCAAGATACTTTGACGGATGAGCAACTAGCTCAACTTCCTCCGATGGACTGGAGCGTTGATAGTACTGAAATTTACCATCAGCTAGTTTTGAAGGAAGAGTCTGAATCCCATTATGGCCAGAATGTTTTTGGAATCACAGTCGGAGGGCTCCTTACTGCTGCAGGCTCTTTTTATTTGGGTATCGGAATTTATTATGCCAATACAGGTTCAAATGGTATGGAAGCTGTTGTCGATGGCTTTTCTTCTGTAATGTGTACGATTATTTCAGTCCCGCTTTTGGCTGTTGGTCTTCCGATTCTAGGGTATAATATCTATTACCTAAACGATCATCGGGCTCATGCTCGGCAGCGAGATGAGTACTTGAAGGCGGAAAATGCCTACAACCGTCGTAGGGCTGCAGGAAATCCCAATGCGGTTAATATCAGTATCGTTCCTACCATTGATTATGCCCATGCTGGTGGTGGAATGAATTTGATGGTGACGTTCTAATTTGAGTTATATTTAACGCATCCTTATGAAGTTTGGTTGCGCAGTATTACTTGGAATTCTTTTGACTGTAGGGGTGATTTATTTCGCCTTTCCCAATTGGCGTCAAGAAGTTTCCATGGATCCTGCTGCCAAAAAGATGCTGGATACGGGCGTGGAAGCGGTGGGGGAGATTGCCCAGACCATTAGGGAGAAGGCTCCTTCTATTACGAAGGAGATGAAGGTTTTCTCTAGCGATGTCAAACGCTTCATTGAATACAATGGAGCCCGCTTTACAGAATTTGATATGGTGAACCAGTCTCCTTTACATCAGGAGGCTTTATCCCAGGTGAAATTAAAAGACCAGAACGTAAATGTCCGGCGGCTTAAACCGCAGATGGATACTGCCCTAGTAGAAGTGGTGAAGGTTTACTGGGAAGTTCTAGGGAATGACTTTGTTCCGGTGGTCACGAGCGGAAACGACCATTTTGGTCATAAGTGGAACTCCAAGCATTATCGCAATGCGGCGCTGGATTTCAGGTTGAAGGATGAACGGATTTCTAAGGAAAATCGCAAGTTGATTGTGAACAAGGTCCGTGCAAAGCTGGACAAGCGTTATGTTGTTCTGTATGAGTCCCCTGGAAAGGCTGCGGAACATCTCCACATTCAGTATAACGGTAAATAAGAAAAAGCCTCGGATTGACCCGAGGCTTCTTCAATTTTGGTTGGCTGTTTAATTAGCGCTTTCTTGCAGCCATCTCTTTCTTAAGAATATCCATGACAGGACCGATTTCGGCAGGTGCCTTGAAGATGGGGTTAGCGTACTTGCTGCAAATGCCTTCCAGCTTCTGTTCGTGGTAGCCCACCTTGAATTCGGTGAACTTCAGACCGTGAGCGGTGCTGATCACAACAACGTTTTCGTCCTTGTCGATCTTGCCTGCAGCGCAGAGCTTTTCGAGAGCGCCGAGGGCCACGCCAGTGTGGGGGCAGCAGTACAGACCGATGCGGTCGCCGCGGTGTGCTGCGTTTGCCAGTTCTTCTTCAGAAACGCTAACCACCATGCCGTTAGTCTTCTGGATGGCGCGAACTGCCTTGGGGTAGCTGACGGGGTTGCCGATCTGGATTGCAGATGCCAGAGTCTTCTTGGCCTGCATGGGAACCAGCTGGTCGAAGCCGCGTTCGTAAGCCTGGTAGAAGGGGTTTGCGTTTTCGGCCTGTGCCACGATAATGCGAGGAATGCGGTCGATGAGGCCCATGGCCTTGCAGTCTTCGAAACCCTTGGCCAGAGCAGAAACGTTACCCAGGTTGCCGCCCGGAATAATCACGGTGTCGGGAACCTTCCAACCCATTTCCTGGCAGATTTCCGGAGAGATGGTCTTCTGACCTTCCACGCGGAGGCTGTTCATGGAGTTGGCGAGATAAATGCGATTATCCTTGGTGACTTCCTGAACGATCTTCATGCAACCGTCAAAGTCGGTGTCCAGGGCCAGCACGATGCTGCCGTTAGAGATGGGCTGGATCAGCTGAGCAACGCTGGTCTTGCCGGCGGGCAGGAACACGATAGAAGGAATGCCTGCCTTGGCGCAGTATGCGGAAAGAGCTGCAGAAGTATCACCGGTAGAAGCGCAAGCAACGGCGTCAATCGGGTGAATGTTCTTCTTGATAATGTGGTTCACCTGGCTCACCAGAACGGTCATGCCCAGGTCCTTGAAAGAACCGGTGTGGGAGTTGCCGCAAAGCTTCACCTTCAGGCTCTTGATGCCCAGTTCCTTGGCGATGGGAGCTGCGTCAAACAGGGGGCTCCAACCTTCGCGCATGGTAACGATGTCTTCCACCGGCATGTCGGGGAGAACCATTTCGCGCTTGCTCCAGATACCACTCTGGTCAGCCGGTTCAAAGCTCATGCGGCGTTCGGCAAACAGCTTCTTCCATTCTTCGGGGCTGCGTTCAGCCAGGGCCTTGCGGTCGTGTTCCACTTCCAGCAGGCTGTTGTCGACTTTGGAACGGTAAATAACGTCGGTTACCGGGTAGGTATCGTCGCCGTTGATGTTTCTAAAATGAGCATTGAACTGAGTCATATTATCCTCTAAAATTTTACGGGCTGAAATTTAGAAAAAAACTAATTGTAGCTAGTAGAATTTTGACGGGTATAGGTGTTGTTTTTTAGTGGTTATCACATTTCTGGGGTGATTTATTCTGAAAATTAGTCTAGTCTAAATATGAGTCCGAAATTGCGAAAATTAGGTGTTTTAAAGTAATTTGGTAGATTTAAACTTTCTATATTAAAGCCGGAATTTTACATAGTGACTCGGAGATCTGAGTGAAAAAGAAAAATTTAGGCTTCTTGCTTGTATTGACGTTCCTTCTTACGTCATGTTTATTTGAATCTAGTGAAACTGGTATGGACAGCTGGGCAAACTCCAAGGGCGTCCCGTCCACCTACAAGGTTCATTCTGTAACCGTCAGTGATTTGAAGGTTTCATCTGCGGAAGCTTTCATGGATACTTTGCCTAGATCTGCTGATACTCGCGGCATTCTGGGGAACGTTTCCAACTTGAAGCATGATTTGGCTTTTGATTTCGCCATCAAGGCTGATACCAACTTCATAAAGAAGATGAAAAATTCTGATTCTTCGGGCGCTTTTTTGCAGCTTTCCCTGCTGAAGGGACTTTACAGGGATAAGGAATTTCCTGCAGAAGCCTTGACCGATGAAGAAGAAGTGGATGTGACTTTGAGTTGGATTATTGAAACGTCTACTTCAAAGAAGTTTGCGGACAGCCTGAGCGATGTGACGGACTCCATTTGGTATGAGTCCTTGACGGATTGGGAAACTGCATCCACTGCCGATACCACTTTCAAGATTTCTCTTGCTAATGTGGCTGCAAAGAAAGATTCCCTGCTCTATATTGATTTGCCGTCTGCCTTGTATGATGATTTGATGAATCTGAAGAGGTATGCTCGTATCCAGCTGAAGCTTTCCTTGCCCAATGCTACGAAGGCTTATCAACTCTACGGTGAAGATACGAACTTCCCGCCTTTCTTGAAGTTCTGGCGTAGGGATATGGAGAAGGATTCTATTTACTACTCCAGTAGGTCTCCTGCCCGTATGGCAAACTTGCTTGAAAACAAGGAAGACTGTAGGGAATGTCTGGTGATTCATGGCGGTATTTTTGACTCTCTGGTGGTGGAAATTCCTCCTGAAAAAATTTTAAAGGCACTATCCGATTTTTACGGGGATGATTTCCCGGTAAGTGCCGATGAAAAGTTTGATGTTCGTCAGTATGTGATGCTTGCTCAGTTGACTATGCCTCGCGATGATTCCAAGGGTTCCAGCGAACTTGGACTGCCTATCCAGGTTTTGACTGGTTCGTTCATCGACAGCGCTGGTTCTGAAATTCGCCGTATGGAATTCTACCGTGTAGATTCTGTTACGGTTGTCGAAGACGGCCATCAGAATTTGATTTTCCACGAAGGCGATTCCTTGTCCCTTCAGCTGACTTACGGTGTTCGCGATTTCCTGAATCGAGCTCGGGATGGTCGTGGCCTTAAGTTCATTGTTCGTTTGGGTTGGCCGTTCCTGCAGGAAAAGGATGCAACCTACGAAACGTATATTAACGACGATGGTGATACGGTGCGTCTGCGTTTGGATTATTTCGACTACGCCCGCTATGACTTCTCCTCTATATTGGAAAGTCCCATGACCCTCAAACTCTGGCTTGCATCCAAGAGAGATAAGGAGGATTAGAGATGAAAAAGATTTTAAGCGCACTTGCTATTGCTTCTGGTTTGTCCTTCGGTTCTACCATCGGTCTGGATGCTCTTGGTGAAGAGCATGTCATGGGGGGCACAGCCTCCGCTGCTGGT
The DNA here is from genome assembly GCF_900142535.1 of Fibrobacter sp. UWEL. Lineage (NCBI taxonomy): Bacteria > Pseudomonadati > Fibrobacterota > Fibrobacteria > Fibrobacterales > Fibrobacteraceae > Fibrobacter > Fibrobacter sp. UWEL. Next base: position 94,674 of record NZ_FRBE01000005.1, on the reverse strand, counting down.
CGTGGTTTTGCAGGTAATGCAAAAACAGGCGATGCAGAAGGTCTTTCTGTCCTGAATCCGGCACGTCTTGCTTTTGACAAGAAAGTCGTATTCAACTTGAACTTCTTGCTGGAAACGGATTTGGCATCTGATGATGGAGAGAGCTTCTCCACCATGAACATCTCCATGCCGTCCTTCAACTTGTCTTTCCCTATGGGTGACTTTGGTGCGATGGGCTTGTCCTTGTGGCAGCACTATGCTTCCACCATCGATGATGAATCTGATGGTGAATCTCAGATGAAGGTGGAATATGCAGGCAGTGTTTATGAACTGGTTCCCACCTACGCAATCCGCATTCCTTATCTGAGATCATTCTCCTTGGGCGTTTCTGGTCATTATGTTCTGGGAAGCAATACTCGCAGTATTTCCTTGCAGAATAACTTGGAAGAGTTGGAATCCGATGAAAAGTGGGGTGCCGCTGATTATACCCTTACAGACTATGTAAGTGGCACTTGGGAAATCAAGGATCATCCCATGTATTACACGGGTGCTCTCCAGTATCGTGGAAAGAACGCTTCTTATTACTTCTCTTACACCACTGGATATACCTTGCAGAACGATCTAAAGTATGATCTGCGTGTCAGTGAACTGGACTCCATGGAAACGACTCGCGGCACCCGCTATATCGATATTCCTGCGATGTTTGCAACGGGTATCAGTTATCGTTTCAACAAGAAACATAACGTGATGATGGACTTGAGCTGGCGAGCCTGGGATAGTGATGTTCAGAACATTGCCGGTAGCTGGGAAATGGAAAGCTTTACAAAGACTCAGAGTGACTTTATGGCTTCTCTGGGTTACCAGTGTGATGGAAGTGGTCTTTTCTATGATTCATACTGGAAGCAGATTAACTATCGTGCCGGTGCCTGGTACAGGAATTGGTATATTGAGGATGTTTACGAAGTCGGTGGCTCTATCGGTGCAGGATTCCCTCTTGGTCGTAAAGGAACGACTATAGATGTTGCACTGCAGGGTGGCATGAGATTTGCTGATACCAATCAAGAATGGGATGAAGCATTCTTTGCGATCCGTATCGGACTTACAGGAATTGGTTCCTGGGGTCAGAGCCGCAGATAGGATTAGGATTTTTTAAGGAGGCTGAAAATGGCAGCTAAGAAAGAAACCGAAAAGAAAGAAACAAAGGTAGCCGCAGTCGCTAAGGGAACGACTAAGGCCGCCACAAAGGCCGTAAAGCCCGCCGTAGCAGAAAAGCCTGCTAAGGAAGTAAAGGCTAAGGCTGAAAAGGTGGAAAAGGCCGAGAAGGTGGCTAAGGCTCCTGCAAAGAAGGTTGCCGCAAAGGCTGCTCCTAAGGCAGCAGCAAAGGCAACTGCAAAGACTGCAGAACCTGCTGAAAAGAAGGTCGCAGCAAAGAAGACCGCTGCGGTCAAGGCTCCTGCAAAGAAGGCTTCCGCTAAGACTGCTACTAAGGCTGTTAAGGCAGAAGAAAAGCCGGTGGCCAAGGTTGCTTCTAAGGCAAAGACCGAAGAAGTTGCTACTCTCGCACAGTCCTTTGACGCTGAATACTTGGTTCTCATGCAGAAGGATCCTAACTGGATGCATGCCTTCTGGGAAGTTTCCGAAAACCGTGTTAAGCAGGCTAAGAAGGGCAAGAAGAAGCTGGTGCTCCGCTTGTTCGATATTGCTTCTGACCTCACTGTTCAGCGCAACAAGAAAAAGCAGAAGTTCCGTGACATCGAAGTCCCCGCAGATGCTCGTAGCTGGTATGTAGAAAATACCGCTGGTCAGGCTGTGGTTGCTGTTCTCGGCTCTGTTCAGGGCAAGAACTTCGAACCCATCGTTGAATCTGCTCCGGTTGCAGTGTTTGACAAGAACGCCGCCGCTCCTGCTGCTGATGACGCATTTGCAAAGGCTTCTCTTGGTGGTAACACCCTGGGCAACTTCATGAGTTCTGGCTTTACCAGCCAGACTGCAGAATCCTGGCTGAACAGCCTGGGTGGTAGCTTCGGTAGTTCTTCCGAATCTATGTTCTCTGGAGCTCTATCCAGCGCCGCTCTCCAGGCTTTGGGCAACAACGTGATTGAATCCTCTAAGGATTCCGTGAACTACGGTAAGGATTTCTTCCTGTGGGTTAAGACTCGTCTCATCGTTTACGGTGGTACTCGTCCCGACGCTCATCTCCAGGTTCGTGGTGAAGACTTCCCGCTGAATCCGGATGGCACCTTCAGCTTTGAAGAAGATCTGCCGGATGTAACGAAGGTTATCCCCGTCTTTGCTACTGATAAGGATGGCGATTTCCCCACGACAATCGTTCCTATCGTTGTAAAGCGCACTGAGTAATAATCAATGAATAATTAACAATGAACAATTAACAATGAACAATGAATAGTTTTTATTCTTTGTTCATTGCTTTTTCGACAGCGTCAATACACACTTTTTATTGTTAACTCATAATTCATAATTATTAATTGCTATATGGCTCCTGGTAAAGTCCTTTTCTTACTACACGCTCATTTGCCGTTTGTGCATCATCCTGAGCACGCCCGTTTCTTTGAAGAAAACTGGCTGTTCGAGGCTATTGCTGAAACATACCTGCCTTTGGTGCAGGCCATGCGTCGCTTGTTGGAAAAGGGTGTACCGGGTGTCTACAACCTGAGTGTTTCTGCTCCCTTGATTGAAATGCTTTCTGATACTCGCCTTCAGGATAAGTTCACGGAACACTTGAAGCAACAGATGAAGCTGATTGAAAAGGAAGTGCGTCAAAACGAGGGAAAACCTCAGGAATCCCTTTCCAAATTTTATTTGGACCGTCAGAAGACTTTGATTGATACTTGGGAAAACCGAATCAATCATGATCTTCTTGGCGAATTCCTTGCTCTTGAAAAAGCGGGGAAGTTGAATCTTCTCACTTGCGTGGGAACTCATCCTTTCTTGCCCGCTTACCAGAGCGATCCCGATTCCATCCGAATGCAGTTGGATGTGACGGTTCGTTGTTTTGAACGAGCCTTTGGACGTAAGCCCAAGGGTGTGTGGTTGCCGGAATGTGGTTACTTCACCGGTCTTGATAAGTACTTGGCTGAATTTGGGTTGCAGTACTTCTTCCTGGAAACCCATGGCGTATTGCTTGCAAATCCCACTCCTAAATACGGCGTCTTTACACCTATGCGTACCAAGCAGGGCTTGTTCTGCATGGGTCGTGAACAGAAAAGTTCCATGGAAGTGTGGAGCCGCCGCACGGGTTATCCGGGCCATCCTGAATATCGTGAATTCTTTAAGGATATTTCCCAGGAACGTCCCAGGGATTATCTAGGCGAGTACTTCTTCTCTGGAGATACTCCCATTGATTCCGGCTTTAAGTATTACCGCATTACGGGTAGTGAAAACAAGGAACTTTACCGTCCTTGGAACGCCATGCGTCTGGCGAACGATCATGCCCATCTCTTTGTGGTCAATCGTGAAGCGACCGTTTCTGAATTGCTGGTGAATATGGAAGGGAACAAGGCTTGCCTGCTTTGCCCTTACGATGCAGAACTTTTTGGCCACTGGTGGTTTGAAGGGCCCCTGTTCCTGGAATCCCTCTTGGAACGTGCTGCATCCTCCTCCGTGATTGAATTTGCGGGTGCAGATGAAATCATGACTTCTTCTGCAGATCCTGAAGCTCATGAACCTGCGTTCTCCAGCTGGGGCGAAGGTGGCTTTGGTTCTGTCTGGATTAACGGCGAGACAGACCAGTACTATCCTCAGTCTTATCGCCTGAGAGCCATGATCCAGCACCTGAAATCGGTGAAGGATCGTATGCTGCCTACCCAGAAGTCTTCCAAGCTGATGGATCGCTATATTAAGCAGATGGAACGTGAACTGATGCTGTTCCAGTCTTCTGACTGGGCTTTCATGATCCACAATCATTCTGCAGAAGGTTATGCCAAGCGTCGCCTGGATGACCATTATTCCAATGGCCACGCCCTGTTTGCAGAGGCCTGCAAGTCCTTTCTAAAAAATTCGGACAAGCCTGCGGCAAATTCCATTTTGCCGTCTTTGGAAAAAGCCAACAGCATTTTCAGTTGGCTTTAAGATTCTAATAAATCACGATAAAATCTTTGGTCTTTCCGCTGCTACCTGCTCTAAAACGGTAGACTCCGGGGACCATTAATTTTTTGACGCGGTTTTCGTCGATACAATGGGTTTGGGAATTGTAGGGTTCCCTAACGATCAGGTCTCCACGGCGCGTTCTAATTTCGATGAATTTCTTGCTCTGAGGGAGAGAGGCAAAACAAAGGTTTCCTTCTCTCCAGGGGGAGGGGTATGCTCGTGTGGGCCTTTCATCTATTTCGACGGGGATTGCGGTGCTGTCGTTGTACCTGCTAAATACCCAGATGATAGAATCTATGGAGGGATTGTTGTTCCAGACGGTGTACAGGGAATCTGCCATTTTGGTGGTCTTGATGGACTTAATCTGGGATTCACCCGACATATAGGCGATTGCGGTTGCTTTGCCATGGTAGTCAGTAACGACGGGCTTGCCCCCATTATGGAACTGATAAGCATGTTCCTTCATGCTAGGGGAAAATTCGTCCAGTGCATTATCGTGATGGATGTGCTTGAATTCTGGCCAGCGATTTTCGTCGGAGGAAATCCACTGTGCTGTATCCAGAAGGTTCGTGCGTTTTCCTGCAAAGGACAGCTTTACAGAAAAATCCTGGAATAGACTATCTGCGGAAAGTTTATTCTTTTGGGCATAGTTGTTTAGAATCCGCCAGAACGAATAGTCTGGTGTTTTTGATTTTCCTTCCCAAATAAATTTGTCTGTAGTGGGGGATACATGATTATAGAGATAAAGGAAAAGGATTCCTGCTCCATAATCTTCGATCATTTCGTCTAGAGGAGTATTCTCTAACTTGGACATGGTGGGAAGATAGGCAAAGTAGTCGTCGATATCCGGGGCTGCAACTTCCTCCACGCCTGAAGCCGATGCTTCGAACCAGAAATCCCAATATTCATTGAAATCGATATAGCGCAACTGTACCGCATGATAGAGCTCGTGGACGAGAGTCACTCGGATGCCGTTTTGCCACTGGTCTACATAGGAATACTTATGGGCTTCGTTGGCGAACTCTAGACTGGCGATGTCATAAATGCAATCCTTGCCGTCGACTTTTATTGTGTCTTTTTCGCTTTTATATTCCGGTACATAGCGAAAGTCATTTTCTACAACGAGAGTGGTGGTTCCGTCGGAATAGTCTTCAGAAATAGTAACGCCGTAGCAACCAAAGCAGGATCCGTTCAAGTAGAAGTCCGTTGCTCGCATGAGGTCCACGTCAATGATTTCAATGGGGTATAGCCCTTTCCCTACGTTCTGTTGGTAATGGAAGGATACTTCATCTCCCAAGGGAGGCAACATCCCCATTTGGGCTGTATAAAACTGGTACGCGTATTCCGCAATCTTTGCGACGGTATCCACATATGCAGGCGTAGTCTGGTGAGGCCCGTTCAGTGTGTAGAAAATCTGGAAGTGTTCTGTCTTCTGGGTAAGAACTGTATCGTAATAAGCGGAGGCTTCACATCCGGAATAAGCTTTTCGTCTTGCGGCTGGCTTCTGATGGTTGGCTTGCTTAGTTCGTAAATCCTGCTGATGTCGCCCGATGATGTTGGTTCCGCAGGTTCGTGCAGAAATTGGTTCTGTCAGAAATAGCGCTGCCAGCACAACAGCAAGCAGGGACATCCTTTTTTTAAAAGACATTTTATCCTCCTAAAATACCCTCTTCCTTCAGAATAGCTCGTGCGCGAGTCTTGATTTCTTCGGGAATGGTCAATGCCTTTTGGTGGTGCGGCTTTATACGTGCATCGATAATGATGGGTGCTTCTGCGCTCCAGTGCTTATTCTCCACATGTTCATTCCATCCAAAAATGTCCTGGGCAGGATCGGAACGTGTGAAGGTTAGCCAGAGAAAATCATTCAAGTTGTCGCCCTTGAGGGATTCATCCAGAACAGGCCTGCTATCAATGAGAGATACCAGAGGATAGTTGTCCCGGTATTTCCATTGGGCGATGGCGCCTGCAAGTTTTTCCATAAGGTCTTTGCGTTTTTCTGCGTTGAATGCGGGGCCTTCAATCACAAGGACGCCTGCCATAGGGATGTAAGCGCGAAGATCTCCACCTGCGGTAAATTCCTCCGGCAGCGTGAGGGATTGCAGATCCGTCATGTCGCAGCGGAGATCGCGACGTTTGATGCCCGCTGCGGCCATCACCAGCTTGGAACCATGATTTAGGCTGCTACCGGAATAGTCCAGCGTATCGATGGTGGTGGCTGTCTGGAAATGTAAATCTCGCTTGAAGTCCATGCGCTCCAGAACGTGAGCGAAAAATCCCGGCACGTCGTTAACGTCAATTTTTCTGCCGGATTCCATTTCGTCTTCCTTCGCCGCGATGATCAGGTACTTGCTGAGACTCGCCTGATTAAATCCCAACAGGGCGTTTGCCGTCTTGAGAATTTCCATTGGTTCTCGATCTTCGGGCTTGGCGTAGGGCAGGAAACGTTCACTGGCAAGAGCAAGACAGAGGGGATGAACTCCCGCAGGATCTACAGCGTGAACCGCGTGCAATCCCGGAATGGAAGCAGGAACCATAGGCTTTGTGACCTGATGGATAAAACTTCCAAAGAGGGTGTCTTCCTGAGGGGGCCTTCCTACAACTGTAAAAGGATAGATGGCGTTCTTCTTGCAAAGAACCTTCTCGATTCTCATGTAGGGGAAGTTGTGCTTGTCGGAATAATAACCGATGTGATCGCCGAAGGGACCTTCCGGTTTTAAACTGGGGCCCACTTCTCCTAGAATGCAGAAGTCCGCATCGCTGGAGACTAGATATCCATTATGGATAAAGTAATTGAATCGGCGACCGCCCAACATTCCCGCAAATACCAGCTCGGAGAGGTTCTCGGGCATGGGCATTACGGCTGCAACTGTATGGGAGGGAGGACCGCCAATAAAGACACTCACCTTCAGGGGACGGCCTTCTTCGATGGCCTTGCGGTGATGCCTTGCGATGTCTCGCTTGATCTGGTAATGGAGACCGCATTCCTTTCCCTGCTGGTAATCGTTTCCAGACATCTGTATGCGGTACATGCCCACGTTGGTGGTCATGATGCTTGACTTTTCGCCGGGCCGTGTTGCCACCTGGGGAAGCGTCACAAAGGCGCCGCCATCCATAGGCCAGCTTTTCAACTGGGGCAAATCCTTCAGGCTGCATTCCTGGAAATCCTTGATAGATCCGCTCCTGCGGGGGAGCGCGCAAATGCCCGCCTTGGCTGCGGTCAGCAGCTTGAAAGGATTGGGATGCTTGAAAAACTCTACCGGGTTGGACTTGAAAAGAACTGCAGTCTGAGTTCCTTTCATACTCTTGCGGAACAGAAACTGGAGACGTTCTTCACTGCCGAAAATGTTGCAGGCCCCACGGAAAGGACTTCCCTTGATTTTTTCGAACAGCAGTGCAGGGCCATTTGCCTCAAAAACCTGGCGGGCAATTTCTGCCATCTCCAGATTGGGGTCCACCTCCTGGTGGACACGCTTCAGCATACCTGCTTTTTCTAAGTCCAGCAGTGCCTGTTCAAGGGTTTTGTACATGATTTAACCGGCGGTAGCGGCGTTGTCCAATGCTTCGAAACTCTGAGTCTGCTTCTTGGATTCTACAGCCAGAATGATGCTTCGAGCGTCCTTTCTGCTTTCGATGGCGTAAACGACGCCGGCCTGTTCCATCAGGCTTCTGAAGGAGTCTTCGTCGATGCCGGTGATGCCCTGGAAAGAGAACGAATCACTGCAGCTAGTCAGATTGCCTTCGGAAGAGAACAGGTGGGTTGCATTGAATCCGCGGAAAGGACCCTTATCCAGACGGACAGTGACCTTGTTCTCGGAGGATGCGGCAATGATACCAGTCCAGGAAATTTTCTTGAATCCAGCCACCACGGTATACTTCACGATTTCACCCTGGTCCAGGGACTTGGGAAGAGTGTAGTGGATAATGGGATTCTTGCTTACGGCCAAGCTCATGGGGGCAAAGCGAAGAGTCTCCAGCACATTTGCCAGAGAGTATTCCTGCCATGAAGTTTGACTAAATTGAACCATACGCTTGAAATATAGTAAAAATTTGAACAGTGGTTCGATTAATTTGCTTGTTCTAAAGCAATACGTGCAAGTTCAGAGAATGCAGTATTGGGGTGGCTGTCTACCCATTCCTTGGACAACTTTGTCTTTAAGAAACGACCTTCCACGGAATTGTACCAATGAACAACTCGGGTTTCGGGTAATACCAGCTTTTGAACCTTCTTATGGGTGTTGTTCTTGAACCAATGTGCGCTGACTTCGGGACCCAGGGGGTAGAAGTAGGGGGCGGGAACAACTTCCATAGAATCGCTGCTCTTGTTGCCTGTTACATTCTGCAAGAGGCGGGTGCCCAGACGGAAACGTTTTAGGCGTTCTTCCTCGGGCATGGTCTTTATGTATTCAAAGGCCTTCACGATGGTTTCGTTGCCTGGTTCTGCTCCAATAACGGCGTTGTTTACTGCTGCGGTAAATAAGCCTTCGAAAGAACGGAAGAGACCATATCCACCAGGCATTCTGGCGCAAAGTTCGCGGAAGGCGAACTGCATGCCGCAGAACGCCCAACGGAAGGGATTGATGCTCTTGAAAAGGCTTGCGGGAAGCGCAACAGGCTCTGTCCCAACGAAGCCTCTTAGCTCCATCATTTCCCCGAAGGGCTTTGTCATGATGATGTCCGTGTCCAGATAGACTCCGCCATATTTAAACAACAGGGCGAGACGCAAAAGGTTTGCGCGGCTTGCGGGGGCGGTTAGGGTATGGAACAGCTTACCGCACAAGCCGTCATCACCTAAACCTTCGAAATGTCCATCGTTCACGGGGATTACTTCCAGACCGGGAATGTCCTTGATCAGATCCCAACCGTCACCTTCCTGCTTTAGACCTTCGTGAACAAGCCAGATGGATTGCGGTTTCTGGACATTGTATGCGGAACGAATTGCAAGGCCTCCGCTCCAAGGAAACTTGGGGCCCAGCCAGATGAAAATAAGGCGATTAGGGATCATGGAAATCTAGCGGTTGAAAGTGGTTATGGAAAAGTGAATCTTAGAATTCAAAATCCACAGCGCGACGTTCGGTCACAACCTTCTTTACGAAGGAGACGATTGCCTGGTGTTCCGGATGATTCTGGTAAACGTCCAGAGCTTCCTTGGTACGGAAGGTGGTGTCCAGAGCAATGTCAAATTCGATGTCGCCGTTACCCAGTTCAGTCTTGTTGAAGTTCAGACCGGATTCAATGCTTACGAGACCGGGAATCTTGCCTTCCAGAGCGTGGAATGCGTCTACCATCTTCTGACCATTGACCTTAGCGGTATTGCCTTCTGCTTCTGCCTTCAACTTCCAATATACGATATGACGAATCATTTTTTCCTCTTGTTGTTTGAAATTTGTATGTAAAGATCTAACTGACGTTTGAAACAATCGTTCCAGCTGAACTTTTCTGCGTAAGTACGAGCGTTCAATTTTTTTTGCTTCAAGTCGGAGTGGTAAAGTTCGATAATGGCGTCTGCCAAACTCTGTGCGGTGCGCTTTTTAAGAAGGGTGCCTGCACCTGATTCTGTTACGTGTTCAGCGGCGGCGCCTGTAGCGGCACCCACCTGGGCGTTTCCGCAGGCCATGCTTTCCAGAATGGAAAGTCCAAAGGTTTCCCATCCAGATAGGGCAAGTCCCAGATCAACGCTAGAATAATAACGGGCCATTTCATCAGCGGACTTAATAAAGCCTGCGTACTGCATATGGGAATTCTTTTCCACAGCCGCTTTTACCTGAGGGAGGCAAGGTCCTGTTCCCGCAAGAACAAGAGCCGGCTCGCAGTTCAATTTCTTCGCAAGGATGGGGTAGGCCCCCAGCAAAAGCTCGATGCCTTTTTCCTCACAGAAACGGTGGGGGAAGAATATGGTCAGACGGTCAGGATTTCCATCCTTCAGTTTCTGGACCAGTTCTTCGTCTCGCTTTGTAGGATTGAACATCTGGATGTCGCAACCCAGAGGAATCCAGTGGGACTTGGGAAGACCATTTTTATCCAGACGATTCATGACTTCCTTACAGGAAACCTGAATCCCGTCGTAACGCTTAAACTCTTGCTTAGCGTACCAGAAGGCCGCCTTTCTGCAGAATGCACCAATCGCCTTGCCTAGCTTGTTTGCTACAGGACGTTCCACGTAAGTGATGGGGAAGTCTGCATGCCAGAAACTGAGGATCGCTGCATGGGGGACAATCTTCTTTGCAGCTATACGCACGACCGTGGGAAGAATGTAGGGGGAGCCTACTTCAATTACATCGGGCTTGTACTTCTTAAGCACTGGACGAATTTGGGACTGCTTCCAGATGAAGCGGTATTCCCAATTGCCTGGAAAGCGGAATGCTTCCACATGCTCGATAATCAGGCTATCGCTTACCTTCTCCGTGTAGGTCTTTGAATCGGCCATCACGAAGACGGATAGTACGTCTTTCTGACTTTTGTAGAAGTCCATCTTCTGGAGATGGTAGCGACGGACGCCGCCTCCCGAAGGACTCCAGAAGTTGTTAAAGTCAACGATGGTTAGCATTAACGATCTTCCTGCATCTTGTTAGATAGCGGGTCAATCGTCAGGTTACCCTGATACAGTTTGTTGCTGCCCAGACGCTTGGAGTCCACATTCAAGAACAAATTGCCACCCTTAGATTCCAACCAGTAAATAGCGTCAGAATCGCGGAGGTAAGCGCGAGGACCGATCAAACCTTGTTCGGAATCAATCAGTTCGCCGCCCAGGAAGAAGGGAATATCCAGAGCCTTATACAAATCCAGAATCACCGCAGCGCGGCGTTCGCAAATGTCGCTTAATTCCGGATGGTCCGTCACCTTCAGGTGATCGATTCCGTCAATCATGACAACCAGGTTAGGATGTTCCTTGACTTCGTCCTTCAGTGTGCTCAGTATTTCGGTGTTGTCGAACAGGGGGGAGTCTTCCCAAATTTCCAGACGGTTGGTACGTACATAGCCCATGAGTTCGCGGGTGGCTTCCAGAATCTTCTGGTTCACGCCTTCGTCATCGCTTTGCTTACGGACGGTGAGTACGGATTCCCCAATCATCATGGCCACCAGTCTATCAAAAATCTGGCGGCGGGGAGTTTCCAGTGCAACGTAAATCAACTTCAGCTTGGGATTGCTCTGAATCAAATCCAGGGCCATGCTAGAAAGCAGGGTGGTCTTTAAACCAAAGGGCTTGGAAGACACGTAGAAGCAACCGGACTGGATGCCGTCGATTTCCTGAGTAAGCTTGGGGAAGGTGCTCAGGGAATAGCCGACGCTCACATCCGGAGGACAACCCATGGCGGTGTCAAAGTTTTCCTTAATATCCTGGAGAAGCATGGAACGGCGGTGGGTATGGACCGTATCCACTTCAGTCTGTTCTACCAGGGAAATCAACTGGTCAGCGCCGTTCTTGCGAACCACCTGGTCCACGGTTTCGCCCTTAGGAAGCACGATGGACTTGAACTTCAAGTTCAGTTCCTGGGCCATTTTCAAGTAACGCTGAATGCGAAATTCCTGTTCGCGGCGATCCTGTTCTCTACGGAGAACCACCGTGACGGATTCTGCACCGCAAGCCTTCAGCTTCAGAAGGTGGCTTAAGGTCAGTTCCTGATACAACGTGGAAACTACGCCGGGAATACCGGAAAGGTCTGCTGTCAGTGCGTCGAAGAATCCTTCCACAATGAGAGGCTTGGTATTTTCAAGCTGCATATTGAAAGGAATATCTGCAGGACCGGATGCGTAGGAGATGTAAGTGTTAGGACCATCCGCTTCGTCGATGAGACGTCCATAGACGGAATGGATCAATCCCTTGGAATTACGAGCGGGAATGGTGATTCTCGGTTCGTGATAGGCTTCCAGATTGTCTAGGTAGAAACTAATCTGGTGGCGTTCGATACCGGACATCATGCAGTAGCTGACAAAGGGTTCCGGATCGCCGCTGTAGTAGCCGATACCATAAAGCTGTGCCTGGCCGATGCTCCAACCACGGGAGGCAAGGAACTCTGCAGAGGACGGGCTCTTGCAAGCAGCCCAGTGGCAGTAGCGTACGAAGTTTTCTAGGACCTTCGTCTTTTCTCCACCCAATTCCTTAATCCAGGGATGTTCATCGGGTAGGTTGTCCTTTTCTGTGTCCTGGGTGCCCAAAAAATCCAGGGCCTCCACACGAGCGGCGGCTTCATCCAATCCGTTGAAACGGCTGCGCATTACAAATTCAACCAGGTCGCCTTCGCTACCGCACTGCAAGCAACGGTAACGCCAGTATCCCAGGGCGTCATAGAAGAATAGGGACGTTTCCTCGGGAGAGTGGAAAGGACAACAAGCAATGAGGTTTCTTCCCCAACGTGAAAGAGGTACTCCCAATTGACGCGGGTGGGTTTTTGCCCGCATGATAATGCCAGCGTGTTCTTGATCGATAAGCATAATAAGCCTCGTTTTTTCTCTTTTGAAATCTAGATTTTTTTTAATTTTCAAAGTATGATCATCCTCGGAATTGACCCCGGTTCTATCACTACGGGCTATGCATTTTTAGACAAGAACGGAAATGACTTGAAAGTTCTTGAATATGGGGTAATCCATGCCCCTGCAGACCATATTCTCGAGGACCGTCTCCTCCACATTATTACGGAACTGGAAAAACTGCTGGACCGCTATCATCCCAGTGCGTTAAGTATGGAAGGGGTGTTCTTTGCCAAGAATGCCAAGAGCGCCCTTGTTCTTGGACATATTCGTGGTGCTGTGCTGGTGGCTTGCCGTAAGCGGGGAATGACTTTTAATGAGTATCCTCCGAAGGTGGTAAAACAGGCTGTTACGGGTAATGGTGCTGCCGCCAAGGAACAGGTGGCAAATATGATTTTTGCAAGACTTGGAATTGCTCAGGGGGATTTGCCCTTGGATGCTTCCGATGCTCTTGCCATTGCCTGGACTCACGCCAATCCATCTCCTCTTTCGGTGGCGTTATCGGTATCTGCTAGTATTAAAAAGAACGGCGTGAAGAAGACCGTTTCCTTGACCACTCGAAAGAAAAAAGCCACTACAAAGCAGTGGATGGACTTGATTGAAAAGATGGGAGGTACCATCCAATGATGAATGCAGAAATCTGCTTTGGTTTACGTTCTGTTGATTCAGATGAATTTGTCTGTATTGACGGATATGTTGTGGATCGTGCGGTGGTTCCCGCCTATATCAAGCTAAAGGAATCTCTTGCAAAAGACGGTTTCTCTCTCAGGCTGGAGTCTGCCTATCGCAATTTTGAAAAGCAGCTGAGTATCTGGAACCGAAAGGCTTCTGGCCAGTTGAAACTTCTGGACGCTGCCGGTATTCCTATGGAACGTCCAGAGGATGAAGAACAGCTGATGTATGCCATCTTGACGTGGTCAGCGCTCCCTGGGGCTAGCCGCCACCATCTGGGAACGGACTTGGATGTGGTGGATGGAAACGCCTGCCCCGCAGGATACGAAGTCCAGCTGACTCCCGCAGAATGTGATGGCATGTTTGCTCCCTTCCATCAGAGATTAACAGAACTGATGGATGCCGATAAGGCTTTTGGATTTAGTCGGGTGTTTGTTCCCGGTCGCGGAAAAATCCAGCCGGAAAAATGGCATATCGCTCATTTGCCTACGTCTAGAAAATATCTGGAGAACTTCTCCATAGAGGGTCTCCGCAAAATCTACGAACAGACGGATATCGCCTGCAAATCGGCCCTGCTGGATAACTTAGATCAGCTGGCAAAAGACTTTATTTATCCCTACTTTATCTAGCTATGAATTTGGATACAAAGACAAGAGGAATCCTTCGCCTACCACTGGAAGTGTATGGTGAATCGGTGCAGGGAACTGCATTACGTTATATTCCCTGTATAGGGAAATGTCGCCTGCTTGTATTTGCTGGAATTCATGGGGAAGAACCTGAGACTACCTTCCTGCTAAGCCGTTGCTTACGTGCTTTTGATAAGCCGTTTCAGGATGTGGCCTTTATCCTCTGCGCCAATCCCGATGGCATGACTCTTGGAACTCGAGGTAATTTCAATGGGGTAGACCTCAACCGCAATTTCCCAACCGCTAATTGGCAGGAGGGCAATGTCCTTTCACGCTCTGTCCTGGAGGCTCCTCGAGATACGGCTTTGTCCGCAGGTTGCCGCCCCGGTTCCGAGCCCGAAGTTGCAGCCCTGCTGCGTCTGGTAGAATCCCTCCAGCCTCAAAGCATCCTGTCCATTCACGCTCCCATCGGGTGCGTTGACGCTCCTGCTCGCACCCCGCTGGTAGAGCGCCTTTGCGAGGCCTTCAACCTCCCGTGGATTCCCGATATAGGCTATCCCACTCCGGGCAGCTTCGGCACCTGGTGTAAGGAACGTAAGATCGAGTGCCTCACTCTGGAACTGCCCAGAATGTCTCTAGAAGCACTCTTCGATCGCTACGGAGCGTCCTTCATCGACTTCCTACGTCAAGCGTAATCCCGCTGAGACGACGAAAAAAAATCCCGAGTGACTACTCGGGATTTAAAATTTAGCGTAATGCCTGGTTTTACTTCTTCTGTTCTTCCAGAGCTTCCGCAATAATCTTCTTGCGGTTTACAAGACCAATGGTAAAGCCAATTCCCAGATAGCTAGCCATGAGGAGCAGGAGATATTCGGTAATGAACGGAACCTTGGGAGAAACGAACATAAAGCCGGATACGTAAGTGATCACGATCAGCACTGCCTGGAAAATGTTCAGGGCCTGGCTCTTGCGGGGCTGGAGCTTGGGCAAGAACAGAGGGCTGACCATCAGGAGACCGGTAACCAGCATCACCAGCAGCGGGAGGAAAATCAGGGGGCTATCAGTGTTTTCGAAGAGACCATGGCTCTTGAGGAAAACAATCAGGATTGCGTTGATTGCACCTGCAAAGGTAGAAGGAAGACCAGAGAAGTGATGATGATAAGTGTCTGAGTCGCAAGCGTTGTACTTAGCCAGGCGCATTGCGGCGCAGAGCACGTAAATAGAGAAGGTGACGATCAACAGCACACCGTTCTCGCCAAAC
Organism: Fibrobacter sp. UWEL; assembly: GCF_900142535.1. NCBI lineage: Bacteria > Pseudomonadati > Fibrobacterota > Fibrobacteria > Fibrobacterales > Fibrobacteraceae > Fibrobacter > Fibrobacter sp. UWEL. The sequence goes on along the minus strand of NZ_FRBE01000005.1, from coordinate 79,563 downwards.
CACTGGGGTGCAAGACCGCGGTAGCAGAAGAAGACGGTAAATGCCGGTGCAAGACCGAATGCAATCAAGTCGGCAAGGCTGTCAAACTGAGCGCCGAATTCGGAGCTGGCGTTTACCAGTCGAGCGGCAAAGCCATCAAGCTTGTCCAGCAGGACGCAAAGAACGATAAAGTAGGAACCCATGCGGATCGGGTCTGCCTGGGTGAAAGAACTGAAAGCGCCTGTTGCCCAGCAAATCGCGAAGACACCCAGCAAGAAATTCATGCTAGTGAATGCATTGGGCAAAATAAAGCGGGACTTTCCCATTGAAAACCTCCATCAATAGATGTCGGGGTAAAAATAGATAATTTAACGCTAAATGAACAAAAAAACGCCCCAAAGGGACGTTTTTCTGAAAATTTAGCTTTACTTACTTAGCTGGTTTGATTTCCCAGAGGGCCTTGATGCCTGCCGCTACCACCAGGTTCTGGGGAGGTGCGTAGGGATTTTCTTCGGTGGGGTAGTTTGACCAGTGCTTGGTGGAGAACTGGTAGTACTGGGTAGGACGGTACATGACCGGCAACACAGGAATGGTTTCCATAAAGATCTTGTTCAGCTTGCGGTAAGCTTCTGCCAATTCCTTTTCGTTAGTCATTGCTGGAATAACGGCCATTAGTTTATCTGCATCGTCGTTCTTGTAGCGACCCTGGTTGGAGAAGGCCTCTTCACCGATGGGCTTGCAGTTTCCTCCAGACATAATTTGATCAAATCGGTTCCAGGGAGAGGCTGGGGACAGTTCTGCCGTCTGGGTTTTCATGGCTAGATCGAAGGTTCCCTGTCGGAGGTCTTTATCCCAGGCGCTGTAGTCCACAAATTTTTCTTCTGCAGTCACACCGATTTCGTGGAAGGATTCAACCACCACCTTGATCGCGTCTTCCCAGTCAGTCCAACCCTGGGGGCATTCGATGGTAATGGTGCGGAGAAGCTTGCCGTCCTTGTCAAGAAGTTTACCGGTTTCATCCCAACTATAGCCTGCCTTGGAGAGGATTGCCTTTGCCTTTTCTACATCATAGCTGTAACCGAAGGCCTCCGCATCTGCCTTGACGAAGTACTTGGATTCCGTCCCGAAGGGGAGGATGAACCCAGGCTGCATGGCGGGTGAGTAATTGGAGATTGCACGAGACTTGATCTTCTCGAAGTTGATGGAATGAGCCAATGCTCGGCGGAATGCTACATCGTTGAAGGGGGCGGTCTGATGCTCGATGAACAGTGTGGTAATGGAGCCGGGCTGATGATAGGGCTCGTTTCTGCTCCAGGCACGGATACTGTCTCTAGACTTTTCCCAAATGCGGGGCAAGAAGACGGACGAGATGTCCAGGTTGCCCTTCGTCATAGCGCTGTTGAAATGGTTGTTTCCGTTGTACAGAGAATGAATGATGAATCGAGGTGCGGGCTTCTGACCGTTGTGACGAACGTTGCCCCAATAATCGTCGTTACGTTCCAGAACGATTTGGTCCGGAGAATAAGTCTTGATATTGTACGGTCCTGAAACCATAGGAACAGAATCGTTCTTGAATTCGATCACCTTGGCCATGTCATAAGTCTTGCCGGACTTGGCACCCTGGATCAAGGGCTCGAATACAGCCTTGGGCAAAATAGAGGTTTCCGCAATAGCGTTAAGAATGATGAGCGGATTCTTATTCTTGCTAAAGTGGAAGGTCACGTTATTCTGCTTGTCTGCAGTAATCTTACTCAGGAAATACCAGTTGCCGTGACGGGGAGTAGGCAATAGGGAGTCTATGTGGAATGTGTAAATAACATCTTCGACGGTTACAGGAGTACCGTTGTTCCACTTTGCACGGGGGTCCAGATGAACTGTGATTGAATTTTCATTGCTGGTATAGCTATCGGCCAGCATGGGTTCCAATTCGCCATTAAGCTGGTTGTAAGTCAGCAAGGATTCGTACATCAGGCGAACGTTTCCGTCAATGGGAAAGTTCGGGTCGTAGTCCAGGGGATTAAATGTGGTGGGTGGGGCCCAGTCAAAGCCGCCAATGTAAAGAGTTTCCTGACGAGGATAATCAGGATTGATTTCCTCTGCCACTTCTTTCTTTTCTTCTTCACACGCAGTAAAAGCCATTGCAACACTTGCAGTGACAACACATTTGGCAAGAAAATTCAGATATTCAGTTAATTTGCTCATCATCCTATCCCAGTTGGGGTACCTAGAGGAAATTTAGTGAGTTTCTTGTAAAATAACCATACAAATTTTCTTTACAACTCGAAAAAAGCACCAATTTCGGTGCTTTTTTTGACTTCTAGAGAGGAAAGCCGTAGAGGATTCGTTTTGGAGAGGCGCTGAACAAGGTGTTGTTCGTAATGAAGGGGGTTCCTGAGCCTCCAGGGGTGCTGTAGCGTTTCGTAATTTTCCCATCCTTCATAGCAACGGAGATGATTTCGGATCCTTGATCGAGCCATATTTCATTTCCCTTGGCAAAGGGTTTTGAAAATACGGATCCCTTACCATTGAACTTCCAGATGGGAGCGCCTGATTCAGAATAAAGTAACATGGACTGATTGGCCAGGTTCACTAGGATATTCTTTTCTCCATGGTTGTTGACGATTTGCATGGATGATATTGGGGAGTCCATCAAGACCTGCAGAGGGGCTGCTTCGGGATGCTTGGTGTTATAGATGAGAAGCTTGTTTGCGCTGGTGGCGAAAACAAGGGTGGAATCTCCTTGATCCATATGGGTAATGTTTCCCGTGATTTTCTTGGAGAATCCTTCATCGGTAAGCCCTGAAATTTCGTCCACCATCTGGAGATTTCCTTCTTGGCTGCACAAGTAAATTTTACCATTCTCCTTGGTCATCAGGAAGGTCCCTGAAAACACCTTGCGCGACCAGGCTTGTTTATTCTCGGATCGATTGACCTTGAGGAGGAATCCGTTCCAGGTGGATACATAGATGGCGTCGTCAAAGACTTTAATATCAAAAGCCTTGCCAGGAAGCTGGATGTTTGTTGCGGTAGAAGTCTTGTTCAGCTCGAAAAGGGACATGTTGTACTTGGTGGCAATGGCGATGGTGTTTTCGTCATGACCAATTACAGGATTGAAATCAAGCTTTCCGATGTTTTTAGCCCAGCGAATCTCTCCGTTTTCGGGATTGATATTGAATATTTGTCCCGCAGCAGGATCGATCGTATAGAGGTTTTTCTTTCCGCCAAAGAATTGGGGATATACTGTCTTTGGTGAAATCGGGAGCTGACTTACGAATTTAGCCCCAATAGCCTTGCTGTATCGTTCCAGAATGACGTGTGCTGTTCTTGGGTTGCTGGTGGAGAGTCGGACTGCTTCCGCCCAGGCCTGCTGTATGGATTTTTCGCTAGCGTCCTTGTGCTCAAGATATACGGCTCGCAGAAACCAGCCTTCAGCATTACCGGGTTCCACTTTGAAAAGGGTGTCCAAGGTTACTTCTAGGGAATCCCACTGCTCGTTTTCCATAAGCAGGGAGGCTTTCTTCGCGATTTGGGTAGAAAGAAGAGCTTTCTTGCCATAATAGCGGGGTGAGATGGATTGAAGCCTAGTGTCCCCAAAGTTCAGGTAGATGGCGTCCTCCGTATGGATGGGCTTTGTTTCAACGGATTTCAAAAAATTGTAGAACCAGATGGGACGGAGTAAGGTATCCACAGCAACGATGGTTCCTTCCGATGAGAAGAGACCGAGGGTTCCTTGTGCAAGCGGGCTCATGATTGCAGTTTCTGTAAGGACGGATGCCTTCACGAATCCGTTTCGCTTGTCTAGTAAACTCAATCTACCGGATGATTCCAAAATAGCTATGCTATTTTCGAAAGTAATAATGTCTTCTACAGTACCTACGGAAATCTTCCAGAGGGGTGTATTAGATCCCTTTGGGGCGTAACAATAGAAGTTGTTTCCCGAAACAAGATAGATCAGTTTCTTCTCTACCAGAACTTTGGAGATGGCATCAAACTGAGAAATTGTCTTGGTCTCTACTCCGGCTTCCGCAGAAATGAGATGAAGCGAATTGTCGGGACAGTTAAGTGCGTAGCTTTTTGTAGGTCCGTGGTAACCTTCAATGGAACAGCTATTATACTTTTCTGGAATAGTAATTTTGGCTCCATTTTGGTTAATGAGAGAAAGGCTTTGTGAACCTTGTACGATAACGCGATTGTCTTGTTCAAAAAATCCTGTAATGTCAAAAATGTCGTAGTTTCGGCTCTGTTTTCCCGAGTGGAAAGAGGTAAAGCGGAGACTGTCTTCCGCATCGGCTCTGTGCCAAATTCCTTGGGATGTAATCTGGTATATCTCGGCATTTGCCTTGATATCGGTAGAAATGTTTTCAAGGCCTTCTGCTCCGATTCTTTTGATAGATCCATTCTTGAGCTGAAGGTATGTGGGGGACTGTCCGAAAACCTTCCTAATAGGGCTGGGGAGCATTAGGGGCTTTTGGAGAAGTCTTTCGGACTGGTTGCTGGTAATCGCTTCTCGTTCCGCAAGCCAGTAAGCCATATTGGTCTTGTGGGTGTTGACAAGACTCTGGTTGTAGTAGAAGTTTGCCGATTGCCGGTTATTGGAAAGTTCCTGGATTTTACCGAGATAGAAGAAAGCTTGTTCCTTGTCGCTTTGATCGCCTTCCTTTGAAATTCTTTCAAGGAGGCTGGTTGCGTTGGCGTAGTCTCCCTTCATTTCAAAAAGGTAGAGGGCTTCCTGGATGGAGGCATCCATCTTGCCTGCAAAAACACTTCCAAGACATAGCAGAACGCTAGCCAGAACTTTCATGAACTGGCTGGTATGTAAGGCTGCTATGTTCATCATTCTAGACATTGAACTTGTAACCGGCTCCTCGAACGGAAAGAATAATCTTGGACTGTTCATCACAAAGTTTCTTGCGGAGTACAACAATATGATTGTCCACCACGCGAGTGGAGGGCATGCTGTCGTCGGAATAGCCCCAGATGTCGCGGAGCATGTCTTCTCGCATGACTACTTCGCCGCGATGATTCCAGAAGTACTTAAGAGTCTGGTATTCTCGTGCTGTCAAATCCAGAGAGACGCCTCCCTTGGTTGCGGTATACTTCTTGAAGTCGACGTGAATGTCCAAAAAGTCAATTTCACCAGGACCATTGTCGGCATCGTTTGTCTTGGGCAAGTCAAGCCTTCTCAGGAAGGCTTTCACGCGGGCTAACAGTTCCAGAATGGAGAAGGGCTTGGTGACGTAGTCATCTGCTCCGATTTCAAGTCCGGCTACCTTGCTGGCTTCTTCTGTCTTTGCTGTCAGCATGATGATGAGGGTTTCCGGATGCTTATTCCTGATATAGCGGCATACTTCGAAACCGCTCTTCTTGGGAATCATCAAGTCCAGAAGAATCAGGTGAGGCTCGAATTCGTCCACCTTCTGGATGGCTTCGTCACCATCCGCAGCGGTTTCCACGATGTAGTTTTCCAACTCGAAGTTGTCTTGCAACCCCAAACGGATAATTTCTTCATCTTCAACAATTAGAATCTTGTTCTGCATTCTACTCCGCCTTCTTAAAACGTACCGTAAATGTGGAACCCTTTCCCAGCTTGCTGACCAGAGAAATGGTTGCACGGTGTGTTTCAGCTACTCTCTTGACGATGGCTAGGCCTAGGCCAGAACCCTTGGTGCTTCGGGTCATTTCGTCGCCTACTCGATAGAAGTCATTAAATATATTTTTTTGCTCTGAAGTGTCAATTCCAACACCGGAGTCTGTTACTGAAAAGACCACTAGATTGTCTTCGCTGTAGGTCTTTACGGAAATGTCGCCTTCGTTGGTATACTTGATGGCATTTTCAATCAAGTTCTGTGCTAGACTGTAGAGTGCCGTGTAATCTCCCATGACCATACAGCAGGGCTCGAATGTGGCTTCCATCTTGAGGCCCTTTTCTGTACCGATGCTTTGAACTGCTTCGTATACCTTTTGGGCGCAAATGGAAAAGTCAATCTTTTCCCATTTGAAAGCGTCTGATCCATGTTCCATTCGGGTGTAGTTCAGAATGGCGCCAATCAGGTTTTCTAGACGAGACGCTTCCTTGCCAATTAGTGTAGAATATTCCTGAATCTTTTCCACTTTTTGAACGCGTCCTCTCGCCATCATTTCAGAGAACATCTTGATGGACGTAAGAGGTGTTTTCAATTCATGTGATACGCTGGAAAGAAAGTTTGCCTTCATGGATAGAAGCTTGCGTTCCTGGGTGATGAATCGGAACATGAATACGGAACCGAAAATCACGGTGATGAGGGCGAAAAGCATCAGCCCATACATCAAGAACATTCTGTGTCGGGTTTCTTTCTGGATGGCCTTCGTGTCTTTTTCGTACAACGTCATTTCCCAGCCAAGAGGTTCGTTGACGATTGCCTGGCTTACAATATTGGCACTGTCTAGAATAGTTCCAAGAACCTTTCGGTCGTCCTTGTCCACAATAGCGAAGGGAATATTCTTCCAACTCTTAGCTGCTAGTCTTGCTCGTGTTCTTATGCGGGCTCTATAGGCTTCCTTGTCCAGTTTTGCAAGGACTTGTTGATCTCCGGAAAGGAAGGGGTATGCGATTTTCAGCAGAATAATATCGTCATTTCCGCGGAAGAGAATGCCATCCTTCGGGGAAACGGGTTCCTCCAGAACTTCCTGGAAAAATCCCTTGTTTCTGGAGAGTATATCCATGTATCCCAGCTGGCGATTGAAGTTTTCTCGCAGGTTCCAGAATGCCTCACGTTTTTCTTGTGTGAGGCTTTCAAAGGAAAGAATTTGAGTAAAGGCGGATTCGAAGAAAAACCTAGAGGAGGAGATGTCATCGACGTCTTCGTTTTCAAGAAAATCCTTCAAAATCGCAAGACAGTAATCCTGTGCTTCCTGGTGCTTTTTCTGTTCTACCAGAATGTCAAAATGCAGTAGGTTTACGGAACGGGTGAGGTCCGTAGTTAGATAGCCCTGCTGATGAGGATTGTTTTCAAGAACATGCAAAAGATTCAAGGCTTCATCGTATTTTTTCGAGCGGTAATAGAATCGGATTAGACCTAAGAGGGCTTGCACCTGGTCGTCACTGCTTTCAAAGAGGAAGGCGGTGGGGCGGAAAAATCTGGAAAATCTGTTGAGATAGGCTCTTTCCAATCGTGGGTCTGTACCGTTCTCCTGTTCCACAAGGAATAAGTCTTTCTCAATGGTTGTGGGTACGGATGTGGCGAAGTTTGTCTGCTTGTGGAATCTCTTGGAGGAAATATCCGGATAAACCAGATTTCCCTTGTTGAAGAGAAATATGGCTTCAATGCCTTCCACGGACTTGAATTCGGTTTCGTGGCCAAAGTCAAGAAGGTGTTGGGGCTGTTCGTATAGGAATAATGAAGCAGTCTTGATTTCCTGAAAAATTTTTTTCTGCTCGCTTACAATGGCATCCTCGATTTCTTCCTGAAAGGAAATCCGGCTTTCATCGAAATCCTTCTGGGCAAGGAACTTTTCGTTCTGGATGTTTCTAAAACTGAGAAACGAAAGAATTGCGGTGGGCAAGATAATGCCCCCCGCAAATAAGAGGATGAATAGCAGATTGTTTCTGGAAACCTGCACGCTTGACCGTTAGGTTTACTTGACGACGGTTGCCTGATGGGTCACGGAAACCTTGTGGCCAACTTCAATTCTACGACTGTTGGAATAGGCTTCGCGAATCAGGACTGCGGCTTCGTTTTCGTTTGCACGAACAATAACGCCACGGCCAAGGAGACGAGGCGGAATGGACGGGTCGGAAGCGTCAATTTCCCAAACGGCCACTGCGTCACCTGTGTTATAGCCCTTGGCGGAACCCTGGTTAATCAGTACGTAAGAGTACGCACCGATAATCAGCATAGGATCCAGGGCATAGTTAATGGCTGCCATGGAGTCCACCTTGGCGTTCTGTTCAGGTTCATAACCGCTCACATTGATCGTGTTCAGTTCTTCCTTCAACTTGGCCTTGGACTGGTTGATCTTGATTTCGCGGAAACTCTGGACCACCTGTGCTCGTGAGAGGGTGTCGCCGATGGAAGTAATCTTTGCAACACCGGAGAGGCGGAGCAATGCTTTCTTTTCGAAGTTATTGTCTTTTTCGGTGGGGACGTTTATGGACTTTGCTTCATAGATGTCCACCAGGTCGCCCTTTTTCAGATTTTTATTAGTCTTCTTGCCCACACCAACTACAATTTCGCTTTCGGGCATATGGATCAGAGGTTCGTGTTTTTCTCCAGAACGAATGGAGAAGAATCGCTTGTCCTTACGCAGGGAGTCGATGCTGTAAATTTCGGGTGCGAGAACCTGGTAGTAACCGTTGAAAATCTTGGGAGCCGGACGCTGCATGTAGAAATAGGAGTCCTTTTCCTTTTGAGCCTTGGGTTTCTTGTCCTTGGAACGAAGGTCGCCCAGCATGGATTCAAATTCGGAGTCTCTGCCATCACCCTGGTCGCAACCAACGGCCTTGATACCTTTGGGCAGGTTGGAATCTGATACAGCTGCATCGCAGGGGTACTTCTTTCTGGCAGGATCTGCTCTTAAAACATTTTCTTCGCGGATGCTGTCGCCCATATACAGAGAATCGCCCGGATAAATCCAGTGGGGGTCCTGAATGTGGCGGTTGTTTTCCCACAGGTCAGGCCAGGCAAAGGGGTCGTTAAGGAATTCGTCGCTCAAATCCCAAAGGGTATCGCCTTCCTTAATAATGTAGGCGGAAGCAATCAGGGCGGTTAGGCCGAGGCAAATGGAAGCACTCTTCAAAAAATGCATAGTAAACCCTAAGTTGTTGACTGATATAGAGAAATTTAACCTTTTCTTTGCTTAAAAGTCGGGACATCCTGCCTGAAAATCGTTTTCTGAGCCGTTTTTGCGGTAGAAACACGTTCCTGAGGACGCTGGACGTTTCTAGAACGGGCCTTATTCGCCGGATTGAGTCCCAAAATGCCTGCACGGTCGGGAACCAGCAGGAATAAAACCTCAAACTTGCCAGAGCCAGGTTCCAAGTACAGGGGGATACTCTTGCGGAGCATGTATCCTTCACTACGGAATCGCTTGATTTCCTTTCCTGCAACCTCAAGATTGCCGATCTGCAGCAAGATACGTTCCGGTCTTGCCGAGGCAATGGCTTGTTCTACGCCTGTAGCCAGAGTTTCGTCGGTAGGCAGGTTTAGATAGAATGTCCATCGACCTTCGTTTTCCGGCTTGTTGAAGAACTTGTTGAAAAATTCCGCTTCCACATGGCCGCGGTGGAATTTCATGTTCTCGCTAATGGCATTACGAGCGTTCAGTCTGGAAGAAATCATGGCGAATTCTCTACAATCCAGGGAATCCACTCTCTTGAAAAGTCCAGAAAGAGCCGCACTCACAAAGCTGGAGCCGGAGTAGAATTCAAAGAAGCAATCTTCCGGATGGGGATGAATTGCACTTTCGATGCGCTTGGGAAGATCGTACCAGGCGTCTTTAATGCGGGGTGACCAGTCCATCACATGCATCTGGATGCCGGTATCTCCAATGGGGAGAAAATCGCTACCAAATGCGGCCTTTGTTTCCACACGCATGGCGACTGCGCTTGCGGGGTCGAATAAGCCGTCGGGCATACATTGAATATGGTGACAGCTAATGACCTCGGGGCAATTCCTTTCCAGGAAGTCCACGAAAGTCTTGTATCCGTGAGCGGAGTTACGGCCCTTCAAGTTAATCTGAATCAGCAGAGCGAAACGTCCGTCACCTGCTGCACGGAACCAAATCTGGCGAAGAGCCTTCTTGAAGATATGGAGATGTTCCTTCTTCAGCTGTTCCATAATACGGCCGACGATTTCAGGAGCCTTCATGTCTGCTGCAGGAGCTTCGATGGTAAATACTTCGTGCTCGCCGCGGTAGGTCTTGAGAATTCTCCAGTCGGAGTTTTCTTCACTTGCTTCCGCAGTAAACCAAGCTTGAATCTTGCCCGGAATCTTTTCTGTTTCAGCCCAGGCAGTAAGCTGTTGCTTAATGTCTTCGAAAGTTGGAATCACTTTCTGAACTTTTTCTACAGGGGCTTTCTCTCTGGGATTTTCTCTCGAAAAATCACGCTGAGCTCCCCTTTGAAAATCTCTTTGGGGTGCAGATGCGGGGCGTCTCGGAGCAAAATTCTTCTTAGGCTTATACATAGTACTTAGTTTGTTTTAAAAATTAGACGTAGAACCTGGGGTAAATCCAGGAGCATTCGCGGGCCAGCATCTTGGGGAATTCACGGAAGTTTCCGTTAATCTGATACATGTTCAGGCTGCCTTCCACAGGGGTGAGAGTCATGACAGAGTCTGCACGAGCTTCCAGATAGGGATACTCATCCAGGTTGCAGCAGGATACCACAGCACAGCCGGTAAGGGCAATAATGGTATCGATCATCTGCATCAAAATCTGGTGGGGAGCGCCGTTCAGTCGGGTAGACTTGGGGTTGTGAAGCACTGCGGAAATAGGGTCGATGACCACCACCTTATAGTCGTGGTTTTCCAGTTTCTTGGCACCCTGGATTCGCTTTGCAATGAGCTGTGCGGTTTCGATGGGGGACAGTGCCGTTCCTCGAAGATTCAGGAAACCAAATTTCGGCGTATTGGCCGTCAGATCGCGCTTGGCACCCAGCAGGTGTAGACGGTTTAGGAATACGGACTTCGTCAGTTCGAAGTTGATAAACAGAACGTCATTAGAGGTGGTGGAATTACCGAACCAGTCTTCGCCGTAGCAAATGGAAAGACCCAGGTCCATGAGGGCGAGAGACTTACCGCTTTTGGGAGGTGCTGTAAACAGGAAGAATTCACCAGCGCGAAGCATGTTCTCCACGATGGTCTGGTCCTTCTTGGGTGCTTCTTCGCTATCGCTGGCCAGCTCAATCAGGGGCTTGCCATCTAGGGAGTATTCAACCCATTCCTGCCATTCCTTAAAGTTCTTAGCGCCCTGTTCCAGACCGATGAGGTACTGTTGCTTACCACCACGGAGCACGCCCGGCATACGGACCATCATGTGGGGGTTGCGGTTGGACGGGTCCACCTTGAAACCCTGGGAGTCCAAGGTCTTGAACAAAAAGTCTACGCGTTCGTTATACTCTTCTTCGTCGTTGGCGAGAATCTTGATCCAGGCCTGCACGGAGTTTGCGCCAGTATTTACAAGAGCTGCGCAGGGGAGGTTCAATGCCTTATAGTAAGCCAACTGCTTGGCCAAGGACATCTTGGGGTTGTCCACTACCACATAGCGGTAATGCCAGCTTTCGTCTGTGGCATCCTGACCGCCCTTAATGGCGTTGATGCAGAGCAATGCACCTTCAGGACTATCCAGACCCTTCATGATCTTCTTGATGGAGTCGTCCTGGCCAACAATGTTTTCCACCAGCTCTTCGGTGCTGTTGGGGGTGTTGGAAATCTTGAACTCGATGGTTTCATCTTGCTCGAAGGTTGCTTCCAGAAGTTTTGCCAAATCCTTACGCCAGTCTGCTGCGGGCCATGGAATAGAAAGAGCTTCCGGATCAATCTTGAAGTTCTGCAACAGTTCCAGGGACTGGGTATCCAGACCCAGGGCCAGCATCTGTTCCATGGAAATCATTCCGGCGGAAAGCGGGGAGATGATAGGCATGGCCATGGTGGGCGCGCCTTCTACGGGTTGTGCCGCAGCGGGTGCTGGTTGTGCTGCCGCTGCTGGAGCAGGAGCTTCTTCCTTACGTTCGGTTGATCTCTTTTCGGCGGAGAATGCTCGACGAAGGGTTTGTTCCACTTCGTCTCCGTCCATACCGTCATCGCGAGCTTTTCCGCCCAGCTGGAAGCTGGCGTCCATAAAGGTCCAGCCTTCTTCCATAGCGGCAACACCGGCCTTATACAGTTCAGCCTTTAATTCGTTTCCGCTATACTTGCCTTTCAAGAACAGGTTAATTGTTTTTCTTGCGCTTTCCATAGGTCAGCCTCATATTATATCTATCCAAAGATAATGTAGATTATTTTCATTCAATCGCATTTCTTGGTTGTACATTCCGTGTGAAAATTACGCAAAAAAACGTAATTTTCCTTAAAATCGAGAGAGTTTGTCTGTAATTGGGCGCGGCATGTCACGAAACGTATGTTTTTCCCCTAAACAGCAGATGTTTTATCGTTGAAAATGGAATTTTTTCTACATTTTTCACGTAAAATTAAGGCAAAAAGCCAAAAGGTTAAAAAATGGATATTCCTGAATCTTCGAATTTTATTCAAGACATCATTGTCAATGATTTGCAGACCGGCAAGCGCAACAAGGTGTTGACCCGTTTCCCTCCGGAACCCAACGGTTACATCCACATTGGTCATGCAAAGTCCATCTGCCTGAACTTCGGTACCGCAAAGAAGTTCGGCGGTTTCACCAACCTCCGTTTCGATGACACCAATCCTACTAAGGAAGACGTGGAATATGTGGATTCTATCCGCGAAGACGTGAAGTGGCTCGGCTTTGAATGGAAGGAAGAATTCTTTGCATCTGACTACTACGACCAGATTTATGCATTCGCAGAAAAGATGATCGAAATGGGCAAGGCCTACGTTGAAGACCTGACCCGTGACGAAATGCAGGAATATCGCGGCAATGATGCTGGTAAACCCTCCAAGCCCAGCCCTTACCGCGACCGTAGTGTTGAAGAAAATATGAAGCTGTTCCGCGAAATGCGTGACGGCAAGTATGCTGATGGCGAAAAGTGCCTCCGCGCCAAGGTTGATCTGGCTAGCCCCAACATGAACATGCGCGACCCGGTGATCTACCGTACCAAGCACTGCACTCACCACCGCACTGGAGACAAGTGGTGCATCTACCCGATGTACGACTTTGCTCATCCCATTAGCGACTGGATCGAAGGCATTACTCACTCCATCTGTACCTTGGAATTTGAAGCCCATCGTCCGCTGTACGATTGGTTCCTTATTGAACTTGGCCTGGAGAACCGCCCCCAGCAGATTGAATTCTCTCGCCTGAACTTGACCTACACCATGATGAGTAAGCGTAAGCTTCTTGAACTGGTGGAAACCAAGGCAGTTCTTGGCTGGAACGACCCCCGTATGCCCACGGTATGCGGTTTCCGTCGTCGTGGCTTTACTCCCAGCTCCATCCGTGAATTCTGCAGCCGTATTGGTGTTTCCAAGGCTGAATCCATGGTGGACGTGAACCTCTTGTACTTCTGCATCCGCGAAGAACTGAACCAGAGCGCCAAGCGTGCTATGGCCGTTATTGACCCGGTGAAGGTTGTCATCGACAACTGGGAAGACGGCAAGGTTGAAATGGTTGAAGTGGAAAACAATCCTAACGACCCCAATGCAGGTACTCGTCAGGTTCCCTTCTCCAAGGAGCTGTACATCGAAGCTGAAGACTTCATGGAAGAACCTCCCAAGAAGTATTTCCGCCTAAAGCCGGAAGGCGAAGTCCGCTTGAAGGGCGCATACTTTGTGACCTGCAAGAGCGTCGAAAAGGATGCCGACGGCAAGGTGACTGTGATCCACTGCGAATACGACCCGCTGTCCAAGGGTGGCGAATCTCCCGATGGTCGTAAGGTCAAGGGCACTATCCACTGGGTAAGCGCTGCACACGCAGTAGACGCCGAGGTCCGCCTCATCGATAATTTGTTCACACTGGAAGATCCTTCCGATGTTCCCGAAGGTGAAGACTGGCACAACTACCTGAATCCTGAATCCATGGTGGTGAAGCTGGCTAAGCTGGAACCCAGCCTGGCCGACGCCAAGATGGAAGACCGCTTCCAGTTCCTGCGCCTGGGTTACTTCTGCCTGGATTCCGACGATTCCAAGCCGGGTAAGCTGGTGTTCAACCGCACTGTTGGCCTGAAGGACAGCTTCAATCCCGCGAAGTAATTCGCTGGATGACAGAGCGTTCTCTCGGCCGAATGCTAGATGTTAAAAGACCTCGTCGTAAGACGAGGTCTTTTTGTATGGTTTTTAGGAGACTCTTGACTGGAAATTACCGACTTAACATTTTGCCGTTAAGGGTGGCAATCCAGTGTTTGTTCATTGCCTTTGCGGGAACCTTCATAGAAGTTCTTCCTGCCTTAATCTTTGTCTTGTACAGGACGGATCCGTTCAAGTCAATGATGGCGAATGTTCCGCCCATATCTGTTTGAATTTCCAGATATGAACCGTTTTCTACAAAGTAATTTGTGGGGGAAAGTCTAGTGTAATCCACCAATTCTGTTGGGGGTGCAATTACTGAAGAATCCTTCTTTTCCTCTACATTAGGAATATGGATGACCGGCTCTGTGACGATAGGATTGGCGGGTTCGGTAAAACCGAGCTGCTCGTCCATCCAGGCCATACGTTCTTTCATCTTCTTGCGGAGATGTTCCACTTCGCCGTCCCAGGTGGTTGCGTTGTAGCCGCCCATGGTAAAACCGAATCCGCTATTTGACTTGTTGCAGTATTTCATCGGCTGCGGATCGCTATCGTACGTTCCGCTAGCTTTGCCCAAGTTGGGCCAACGTTCAAAGTTTCTGTCGGCCGCATTCTTCAGATATACCTTCATGGAGTCCAAATAAACATCCATGGTCTTGGTATGCCACACGCCACTGCGCAGTTCGGCCCAGCGCTTTTTCAGCTCGCTTTGGTAGTTGTTGTCTTTCCACATCTGGATGAGCCAGTTGGGGGCCTTCAGGGAACTTCCCATGCCACCGCCACTCTTTTGTGAATTTTCAATTTGCCAGCCAGTGGTTCCTGAGCTACCCATTCCGCCACCGCCGCCAAAGCCGAAACCGCCGCCCCAGCCGCCGTTGTTATTGTTGGTCTGACCTTCGGGGGACGAACCGTTGCTCATAGCAAGATTGAAGTCCCAGGGAGGACCTAAGGTTACCTTACCATCCTTGCTGTCTTTATCCTTGTGCAGGAAGAAGCTGCACCAGTAAGAGTCTGCGTTGTTGGTTACTTCCTGATGGAGGACGTAGTCGATTGCAGATTCTACATTCACATATTTTTCGTAACCGGTTCCGTTCTTTCCGTTCTTGAACAGGGCTTCAAGTTCGTTCAGATAGTTCTTAAGGTAGTCTTCCTGTTCCTTGGCAATCTTGTCTTTTTTAGGATAGTGAAGAATGACATTTAAACCATCGGAGGTGTTGAAGCCTTCGTCTGCGATATTGCCGTTGCCGCCGCCGCCAGAGTTTGTTCCAGTCTTGTCAAATGCCCAGATGTAGCCTCCGGTAACGTCGTCGCCAGTAGTCTCGTCTTCTTTGAGCTTAGCCACATCTACACGGTACTTGCCTCGCTTGATTTTTTCGATGAGCACATATACGCCGCGGTATACGTCATTGATGTATAAATCAAAGTGCATGGTGCGGGGACTGTATCTGCCCGCTTGCCTAAAGAGCCAATGGGCTAGGGAATTTCTCATCATGGTCTTGTCCACATACGGACCATGGAATACCCAGTCGTCTGCAGGGGGGAGGCCCAGCATCTTCACGTCCATGCCTTCTCCTGCTTCGTCGCGTACTTCCACGCTATAGCCCGGCTTGGGGAAGGTGGCGGAGGACTGACCTCTGACTTTAATTCCAATGTCGTAGAGAGTTCCCTTGGCACTATCCGCTAAGGAGTTGGTCTTTCCGTCTAGCACTCTCATAGTGGCAGGAATTTTTTCCTTGACATTCATGTCTAGACACTGTTGCTTTGTGTCCACAAGGATGATGGGTAAGTCTATGCTTTTTGAGTTGAGGTTCTGAGCCCCAATCCCGAGAGCACCCAATAAAATCGCCGAAACTAGGTTTTTCGGCTTGGAAAAATCTTTATTCATAAAACACTCCGTGACTAGAAAATTATACCAATGATGTTCAAAAGACACGTTAATTTGTGTTTACGTGTTGTATGTCACGTTGTTTTCCGGAACTTATTTGCCCAAAATTGAATCCTTTTTACTGGTCTAGGAATCCAACTATTGAGTACATTAACTAAAATAGGAGGTCGTATGATGAAAAATGTTCTCAAAGCTTTTTTCCCTAAAATGATGGGTGTCTTGCTGGTTTGCTTGGTGATTTTACCAACGTCAGCAAATGCCGCCCGTAATTTTTCTTCCAGCGAATTGGATACGCTAGTATCTACAATTGCGTTGTATCCGGATCCGCTTCTGGTGCATGTACTTACCGCATCTACATACGGAGAACAAATCCCGGGAGCAAATAACTGGGCTCAGGCTCATAAGGATATGAAGGGCGAACAGCTTGCTCAGGAAATGGAAAAGGCAAATTTGCCTTATGATCCTAGCGTTCAGGCTTTGATTCCGTTCCCGACAGTTCTTGGAATCATGGCAAAATACAGAACTTGGTCCGACCAGCTGGGTGATGCTGTTTCCGCTCAGAAAGACGAAGTGATGGATGCCGTCCAGCGCTTGCGTACAAAGGCTTATGATTATGGTCAGCTAAAGACTAACGATCAAGTCAAGGTGGAAAAGGGTACAACCATAGTCATTGAGCCGGTTCGTACGGAATATGTCTATGTGCCGGTGTATGATCCTAGGGTGGTATTCTATGTGTATGCGGACGCTTATCCTTCCATCCGTTACCATCACCACGCTTGGCTTGGATCTTGGTTTGGAGAATGGGGTTGGGGTTCTTGCTGGTTTGAATGGGATTATCACAATATCTTCGTGAGAGATTATCGCTGGTATCACCATAGACCTATTCCTCGTCATCCTCGTCGATATAATCCGCCTCCTCGCCGTATGGAACCGGTTCGCAGTGTACATCCCTCTGCACCGGCTCGCCGAGATGAAGGCGGCATCAGTGCCAGGATTCGTGATAGTCGTAAAGAAGATCGTCGTCTGGAAGATCACCGCTTGAATGACCGAAGGATTGATGACCGTCGATTTGTCGACCGCCGCAATGATGATCGAAGGTTTGAGGACCGTAGATTTGAAGATCGCAGTACCGAAGACCGTCGATATGAAAGTAACCGAACTGATGATCGCCGCTGGGAAAATCGTCACGACGATCAGAACAGTCGCCGCCAGGAAAAGCCGGCAACCTTTACTCGACAGTCCTCTAGGGACGATAACGGCCCCTTTACTTCTACAAACACCTCTACGCCTCCTTCCAGAAAGAATCCTGCAAGTGGCGGCAATGGTGGCTTTACTCGCGTGAAACGCTAAACATTAACAACGTAAATGGATAAATAATGCTCTGCACGGAAATTCTAGGAACAACTCATCACGGAACATACAAGAAAGTCATTGATGTCCTTTTTGAAAATAAGGAACTTGGAGACAAGAACTTTATGAGAGTGGCTCGTGATGGTGTTGAGCTAGATATCCGTCTGGACTGCGAATTGCAGGACGGAGATATTCTTGCAGAAAATGAATTTTATGTTTACGCCGTTAAGGCCGTTGAGAAATTTCCGGAAAAGAAAAAACGGATTCTCTAGATTAAACGTCTAGCTTATCCACTTCGTCAATAATACGGGTGACTGCATTGATGTAGTCATCCACTTTTTGTACGAACTGGTCAACGTTTTTGCTTCGTTCTGGAATGCTGATACCAGGGAAACTTCTAAAAATTTCGTCATGGCTTGCAGGATAATTCCTGAATTTCAGATAGAATACACCATACATGATAGGGAGAATGGTGTTGGTTGCCTGCATGAAGAATCCATCGGAACTGCGGTTTTCCTTAAGATGGATATATGCCTGGCGCAAATGAATCATAAGGCCACGGAGTTCTCTTTCGCATTCCAGACGCAGGCAGGAAATGTTCGGCGCATAATCCTTAAGGGGATCGTTGCCGGCAATCGCTTGATTTCTGTTTGCCAGATGGAGAAATTCCAGAGGGAATACGTCTTCGGAATCATTGATTTCGTCCTGGGTAAAGAAGTAGAGAAATTCAATGTTTTCCTTTTGTGCCTTTGGGAGTAATTCCTGCAATTTTTTAAGGCTGTTGACGGAATTATCCTTCAGGATAAAACTTACGGTCCAGGGGTTGTTAATGGCGTCGTGCCCTTCCATAAGGCAGTCACCATGAACAAATGCGGACACCAGGTTGTCGCCCAGGGATTTTTGCAAAATGCCGGGCCAATCAGAGTTTTTGATTTCCTGAACGCTAAGTAGTTTTCTCATAATTGTATCCGATGCAAAAATTCCTTACCATTTTTTACTGCCGAAGCTGTTGCTTCCAAAGCTGCTTCCGCTACCAAAACTGCTTCCGCCGAAACCACCGCCAAAGCCGCCACCTAGTCCAGAACCACGGGCGCCGCCGAAGTTTCCTCCGAATCCGCCCAGGGTGGTAAGGGGTGCTGTTTCTTTGACTTCCTTAGGCTTGCGATGGAAAAGACCGCTCACAAGAGATTCTATCCATCCCTTCTTTCTGCCGCTGGCCTTGAGACCTATCACGACGAAGAATACAAAGAGGAAGAAAAGAATCATGCTTGCTGCATTTCCTTCGTTCTTCTTGAAGTTACTTTCGTCTAGATCCAGTGAAAATCCTTTTTCCTTGGAAATCAGTTTGGATATGTCGTAGGCGAATTCAAGAATGCCTTCGCTGTAGTTTTGCGTTCTAAAAGACTTTACGATGGTTTTCTGCTGGAGCTTTTCCACCTTGATGACGGGTAAGTAGTCTTCTGCCTTATAGCCGACTTCAACGCTACGTTTTTGCTGCTTGAAGGCTACGAAAATAAGGACGCCCTCATCGGACTTGCCGCCGATGTTCCACTTGTCTGCAAGCTTGGCTGCGTATTCGCGATAGGAGGCGTCTCCGATGTCGTTGACAATGACGCAGGCTAGTGCAACCCCTGCTTTACTATAGAGCGTGTCGGATAACTCGTCAAATTTCTGAATTTCCTGTGCGGTTAGAAACCTGTTCTCGTCGTAAACGTAGCTAGTCGCAGGTTTGGAAGGGATGGCATCCACAGAAATTTCTGCATGGACGAATGCGACTAGGGCGAATAAGACTGCAAGTAGTTTCTTCATTCTCGTTCCTTACTTGCAGGATGATCCAATCTGTTTTTTGATGCCGCTAAAGTCGATCTTGTTGATTGCCTTTACCAGTGCGTCTACATCATTCTTGCCAGCGCCTTTGACGGAACGGCTAAAGAGGATGTTGTTTCCTTTAAGGGTGATTTCCATGTTATAGGAAGTCAAGGATCCTAGGGTGTTTTTCGTCTGTGCGGATGTTTCTGCTGAGATTTTGGGGACGTCAGCGTTAGAACTATTGAATACGGATACCTTTGAAAGCCCGTTTTCGATGGCATTGCAAACGTTCGCTTCAGATTTGCATTGCAGTTGAACGTTACACTTTGTCTGGGAGACCGTATAGGAAATTTCAATGCTGTTCTGAATGCCTGCGTCTCTCAGGATTGCTTGCGGCAGGTTGGCTTCTACATTGATCGTGTAGGGGCCGCTGCTAAAGTTGACGTTGCGAAGGTTGAAGGTTGCCGTTCCCTTGTCCTGAGTACGCCTTTCGGAAAGCGTTTGACGTCCTTGCCTTGCTACTAGAGGAAAGTTGGGGAGGGGGCCGAATTCATCGGAGACGGATACTTCCCATGCGGGCATTTCCGGCTTGGTTAATTCAAATTGTTCTGCAGGACCTTCAATCTTGATCTTGGAGAGACGGTCTACCACCATGGTTTCCACTCCCGCTAAGTTCTGGTGGAGACGGTGACTGTCGTTCACGGGATAAACCTGGCTTAGCTGGTCCAGGGCCTTCTGGTGCAGGAGAACCTTAGGTTGTGCCTTTTCCAGTGACTTGATGGCATTGGCGTAGTTGCGTGCATTCAGAGCCTTCTTGGCATCTTCTTCCAGTGCTGTAACTTCCTGCTGGAGAGTCTTTATTTTTAGCTGTAAATCCGCTGTGAAAATGTCCAGGTCTAGATTTGCGGTAGCCTTGAAACCATCTGCCGTCTTTACGGAAGATACTTCAATGCCCTTGATCTTCAGATCGCTAGAAACTTTGTTCTGGGCCTTGTAGGACTGTTTGAAATTACTCTTACCATTAACCTCGGTTTCACTCTTGTGCATTACCTGGTTAGCTTCAATCTGGACGGATATTTGCTTTGCAACGCCTGCGATGGCGGCATTGTTTGCCTCTTCCTGAGAAACATTTGATGTTGCCGTATACGTAATGACGCGTCCGGCGAAAACCGGAACAGCCATCAAAGCGCATAATGCCAACAGTCTAAGTTTCATAGGTTACTTGATATCCATAATGATAAGCTTTTTGGAAACGCTGATCTTCTTTGTTTCCGCCATGCTTTTTAATAATTTACGAATTTCGCTGTATGCAGCCTGGGCGTCATCCACCTTTTCGGGGTCTGCATAGACCACAAGATCTATGGTCTGGGCAGTCATTGTGTTGACCTTCACCTTGTTGAAGGCTGCTTTTAAGTTGTTTACCACGTTTTCCTGCAAATCTTCCAGCTGGGAATCTCCGTAGGAGCCCTTGATATTCATGACCACCTTGTACTGGACGCCGTTCTTCAGATCGTCCTGCCAGTAGGAAATCAACCTGGATTCAAGACCACTCATGGCCTTGTTGGCTGCTGTCTTCAGGTTGGCCTTCATGTCAAGCGGGGAAGTTCGGCCGTGGCTATTGACGGAACTGCTATGGGAGCCCAGCTGTCTTGCCGTAGAAGACTCGTAGGCACTCAGTTCAACGAGCACTTGTCCGTCGTTATTCAAAAAGCCAGAAAACTTAATATAGATGTCTGCATCCAGGGAAAGACAGGCCAAATAGCTCTGGTCGTCTTCTGTACCTACGATGTCATTCTGCATCTGAATCAGGTTGTTAAGCTCTGCGCTTCCTTCCATGGACTTGACTTCGTAACCTTTCTTGGTGAGGTAGTCCATAATGCCTTCCTGGGTGGCGCGGGCGTCATCGCTAGGAGCCGGCATTACCATGATAACAGGTTTGATGAAATTGTCTGCAGACGTGACGCTTTTTACACCCGAATCCTTGGATACGGACTTGTTTTTCGTTACGGATTTTTGCGATCCATATTCCAATTCGTTATATGCGGATTTTGCCTTTTGGCGAGTTTCCTTATTGGTGTCCTTTTGAGTGTTTGATGTGCCAGAACAGGCTACACCAGCCATCATTAGGGTACTGCAAAGAAGGAGTTTTAAACTTTTCATATAAGTAAAAAATATGTAAACACTATGGGGCGGTCAAGTAGATTTGAAAAAAAATGAGACCAAATGAGTTTTTTTTAGGACGAGTGATACTTTATGAAAAAAGGCTGTATATTTAAAAAAGAATTTACAATTGGGTGTGAGGTACAGTTATGTACGAAAAGTGGATTTGGTTACCGGATTGGGCGTCCGATTTGAGCCTCTGGGAAGACGACCTAATGGAAGTGAGCTCTGATGCAGAGCACACTTTTGTTTCCTATGAAAACATGATTTCACACCTGTCCAATCTTTATGAACTGGAGGGGATGGACTCGGCCACCCATGTAGTGGGCTGGGGTCTTGGAGCTCTAGCTCTTTTGAAGAATAGCGATAAAAGGCCTAAGGAACAAAACTGGCTTTTGCTATCCCCATTCACGAATTTCTGTTCAGAAGAAAATAACTGGAATCAGCAGAACCTCATGTTTATTGCCACACAGACAAAGTCTTCTGTTGATCCTTTCCTCAACGCCTTTATGGAATTATTTGACGAAGAATTTGGAGACTGGGTGGATGAATGGCGTGGCGCTGCCAAGAAGATGTCTCCCAATGCTCTAGGGGATGGACTTGCCTATCTTGCCCAAAATCAGATTAATTCTGAAATTCCTTTTGATGGCTCTGGAGAAACAAAAGTCCTTTATGGAAGGATGGATCAGGCGATAAAACCTGCAATGACCAACAGCCTAAAGGACTTCCTTCCTTACGCTCAATTTAAGGAAAGACCCAAGGCCGGACATTGGCCTCCCATGCTCTTGTTCTAATTACTTGCCTTACGATTCCTGAAGAAGAAGATAAGGCTTGTAATGGCGTAAATCAGGAAAAACCACAGTAAAGCTGTTTCCACAGCATCCCCAATATGACTATAGAGAGTGTCCCTTGTCTTGAGGGGCATTTTTCTTTGTATGACTGCATCGACAAAAATATCCGTATTCTGGTCGTAATGTCCATACTGGTCAATGAACAGGGATACGCCGGAGTTTGCAAGTCTAGCTACGGGCATCCCGTTTTCGATAGCGCGGTAGCGGATGAGGTTCATGTGCTGGTAGGGAGCAGTGCTCTTGCCGAACCAACCGTCGTTGGTGATGTTCACCATTAGACGAGATCCTTCGCGGATTGCTTCGCGAATCAAGTCGCCGAAGATGGCGTCATAGCAGATGTAGGGAGTCCACTTGAAGGAACCGTAAACGGGAGTCTCCTTGCCAGTAACAAAGTCTCCTTCGCCCAGGTCCACATAGTTCAGGATGGGGAAGATGTCGTCGAAGGGAATTCGTTCGCTAAAGGGCACCAGATGTTTCTTGATGTAGCGCTGGGGGAAAGAAATGTCGTGAGGGGTAAATAGAAATGCGGAATTGTAAATGTCGTACTTACGGATGGATCCGGGATCATTTCGCTTATAGTCCAGAGTTCCTGTGAGGATGCTTCCCTGCATTTCGTCTGCAAGGCGGTGCAACCTACGAATGACTTTAGGCTGCCTGCGGATATAATCTGGAATGGCGGTTTCAGCAAGAACGATTAAGTCGGTTTCGGGTGCGACGCTATCCTTCACCATCCCAAGGGTCTTGTTGACGATATTTTCAAAACGTTCCTTACTCCACTTGGCGCCTTGTGCAATGCTGGGCTGTACCAGAGCGACGGAGGGATTTTCCTTGTTGTCAGCCCCATAGAAGGGTGCTGCTTCTGGCTTGGAGAGAACGTAGGATCCTTGCAGGAAAAGGGATAGGAGAATGATTGCGGGAATGCTCAAGACGGGAACGGTTCTTTTCAGTTCCTGCTTGTCCTTGAGCCCCTTTGCAGAAAGCTTCTCGAAGGCGATGGCTACGGTCTGGTTGGACGTTACTACCAGGATGGTGTATCCGAAAATTCCCACCCAGGGGAGCAACTGCAAAAATTCAATGTGGTTACCGAATACGTATCCCAGATGGCTCCAGGGAAAGCTGAAGTCCCCGCGGGTGCGTGTCATTTCAATACCCGCATAGAAAATCGGGTAAATCCACAGGAGGATTCGATATCCCTTAATGAGGATGTTCTTGACGATGGTATAGATAAATGCGGCGAGAACGTTATAGGCGCTGAAATAAGCGATGAGCAGGAACAGACCGAACAGGATGAGGCCTGAAGGGGCTGTTTCCACATTCATCACGTTGTAAATCCAGTAATAATTGATGGCGTTATATAGAAATCCGGACCAGAAGGTTGCGAATAAAGCCTGCTGACGACCGAATCGGTTTAGTACGATGAACCAAGGTACCAGTAAAAGCAAGGCTGCAGGTCCCAAGGGCATGGGAGGAAACGCGAATGCATACAATCCCCAGGCAAATACGCTTAACATGAGGGCGGTACGTGAATCACTTTCCTTTACACGACGGACATTCCAGCAGATGAACTTGAAAATCCAGAAAAGACCTGCGGGTAGGAATGTGGTGGCGATATGGATTAAACCTGCGTGGCCAGCTCCATTATGGTTAAACGTGTTGTAGTCTATCGCAAGAAAAATGAAGGAGAGAAGGCTGTATGTATAGAGCCAGCGGGAAAAGTTCCTCCGGATGTTTTTGAAGGGAAGGAATACGAGGGATGCTACTAGAGGGGCAAATTGCGGGAAGAAGGTATAAAGGCCTGGCTCATCTGGACGCAGTGCAAGCACGACAATTTCCGTTATAAAAATTACGGCTGCATAAATCCAGAAAAATTTAGGAAGACCTTTAAGTTTCCTCAAGAAATAATCTTTTATCATTTAATACTCGCTCTTCTGGATTCTTCACTTCGTTCAGAATGACGCACAAATCTGCATTCCTAATTAAATTACAGTCCGCTCTTGTCCTGAGGATTAAAAATCAGGACGAATTCACCCTTGGGAGGATGACTCTTGAAATGGGCGGAAATTTCTGTAGGCGTACCGATCAGATGTTCTTCGAACTTCTTGGTCAATTCTCGCATGAGGGCAATCTTGATGTCGCCAAAGACCAACTTGATTTCTTCCACGAACTTGTCAATGTTGTGGGGGCTTGCATAGAAAATCTGGGTTGCTTCCTCGTCCTTTAGTTTTTCCAGCAGATGGATGCGCTGGGCGCTTTTCTTAGGGGAGAAATACTGGAATGCAAAGTGGTCTGTGGGCATGCCGCTGCTGATCAGTGCGGTAATCATGGCGCAAGGTCCGGGAACTGCTCGGACGTCAATGCCCTCGCGAACACATTCTCGCACTAGGTTAAATGCGGGGTCAGCTACGCCAGGCGTACCTGCGTCGCTAATGAGGGCGATGTCCCCTTCGTTCTTTAGAAATTCCACATACTTTGGGGTCACCTTTTCCTTGTTGAAGTCATGATAGGCTTCCATGGGGGTGCTAATATTGTATGCGTCAAAAAGAACTCTGGAATGGCGTGTGTCTTCGGCAAGAACCAGGGGGACTTCCTTCAGGATGCGGACTGCACGGTAGGTGATGTCTTCCATGTTGCCAATAGGCGTAGCGACGATATAAAGTGTATGTGCCATAGGATGAATCTACAAAATGGTATTAGGAAAGGCCTGCATTTAAATCCGTATTGCGTTTCAGTTGCAATTCGTATTTTAGACGATTCAGTAATCTCTGGTGCATGGCTTCGGAAGCCTTGTTGACCAAGTCGGAACGGAGCTTGCCATACCAGAAGGCTCTCACGGGTTCTGATTCGTCAAATTCTGCCTTGAAGGTAAGACTTCCGTTGCAGAAAATGTGGGTGGTCATGTGGTACTTTAAGGTTTCGTCCACAGGCATGATGGGCCAAATGGGGATAATCGTCAGGGGGACTGCCCAGGCGCTGCCCTTATCTTCTTGATTCTGCTGCACGGAAGCGTCGATGGTAATGTTTCCGCGGCAGGTTTCCATAGGGTAGACGGAAGTGTCTACCGCTGCTGTGTAGGCTCGCTGCAGCTGGACGTCCAGCAAGGAGGCTTCTCCGCCGTAGTTAATAGCGATGGGTTCAAAGAAAGGAATTGTCTTTGGCTGGTCGAGGCCGCCGAGACGTGTAAGGTCGATGGAACAGGATGTTCCCATGAGAAGCATCGCTGTGGATGCGAAAAATAGCCAGACTTTTTTCATTTTGATAACCATTGCACAAAAAATAGCTAAAGATTTTTTTAGATTGGGGGCATGGATCGTAAAGCCTTCTTTATTTCGGACGCCCATTTAGGGGTGAACCCTCCTGGTGCTATAGAGAACAGGGAATCTCAGCTGATTCAATTCCTGGAATCCTTGCAGGGAAAGGCTTCTCACGTAGTCATTGTGGGAGATCTTTTTGAATTTTGGTACGAGTACAATGATTATGTATGCCGTAATCATTTCGACTTGTATTTTGCCCTAAAGAAGCTTGTGGAATCCGGTACGGAAGTCCATTTGCTCCAGGGAAATCACGACTTCGCTTATGGAACGTTTTTCCCGAAATCGCTGGGCGTTCATGTTCATAAACAGGTTGTCCTGGAAATTCAGGGGAAACGCGTCCTCTTTAGACATGGGGACGGTGTGGCCAAATCTGACTTTGGATACCGTCTGTTCCGTCGTATTCTGGACTTCCCCTTAAATCGTTTCCTATTCAAGCAGATTCATCCGGACTGGGGGATGGCTCTTGCTCGCTTTGTGGGGCGTAGCAGCCGTAAGGCGGGGGAGGATCGTGTCATCAATCTTAAGGAATACCAGGCCTGGGCGGATCGCATTATGAAAAAGGAAAACTGCGACTTCTGCATCTTCGGCCATATTCATATTTCCGGTATATGGAATCTGGATCACGGTACTGCAGCGTCTTCTGGCGAATGGATAAAAAAACTCACCTACCTCCAGATGGAAGCAGGTGAGATAAGCTTGGGAGAATTTAAAACGAAAGACTAGTTTTCGTTATTCTGAGATTCGTTTACGTCCAGACGGGATTCGGTCGACTTTCTGACCTTCTTGCCTGCGTTGGATCCCCAGAGCTTAGCCACGATATCTGTGTTTGCAAAAGAATCCCAGTAATCTTCGACCCAGCACCAATGATGGGTTGTACCCTTCTTGTCGACGAAAGACCAGTTCTTGATGGAGAACGTGACCTTTTCAACGGCGAACTCGTTATTGTAGCCGTCGTCGCTTTGTTCCGTCTTTTCGGGTTCAAGCTCAATGGTCCAAGCTTTGTTGAATGTCTTCTTGTATACAGCCACGTTGATTGCAACGAGAACTGCTAAAATTACGACACCCGTCCTGAGATTCTTCTTCGAGAGAAGGAAAATCAGAAACAAGAGGAGCAATGCACTTACTGCACCGATGTTGTAATGGGTGGCGTAAAATACTTTGAAAACATCAACCATTTTTGACCTCTACTGTCAAATTACTTCTTGGAGCCTTTGGCTGCCTTCTGGTTTGTGACCAGTCCGGCAACGTTGAAGGTGACTGTTTTGCCGTTCACGGAACATTCCGTACGGAAGCTGCTCTTGGGAAGAGCAATACCGTGGGAGGAAAGTGTTCCCATGAAGGAGGCGTTTGCGTGACTAGCAATGGTGCGAACGTTGATGAATCCCTTTTCCTTGCTGAAGGTCAGGGTGAAGGTCTTCTTGGCCTTGTCGAATTCAGCAACCATAGTCTTATTGACCACGGTGTTCACGCCATTTTTAGTGTTCCTGTCAAATATAATAGTTCCGCGAGTGTCGATGGAGAGCATGGTCTTGTTTGCAACCGCATTTCGGCATGCAATAGGCTGCCAGGTACCCTTCTTCTTGTTGGAGTTTGCGTTAGTGAAGATGTACTTGTTGCCGTCTTTTTCCAGTTCGTAGGAACCGGTAGCGATCTTTTCGCCGATAGCGTTCAGAGCGCCCTTGAAATACAGGAACTTGGACTTGGAACCGTTAACACCCGGAATGAAACGGAAAGAAGTAGCCTTGGGTTCCTTGATGGGAGTGATAGCAATGCGCTTGCTAACGGGGTCTACTTCGATGTCTGCATAGGGGCCGATTTCGGTGACTTCACCCTTCTTATTGGTTTCCTGCTTGGCGAGCTTATCCAACTTCAGAGTCTTGATAGCCTGAAGGGGAAAACGGAGAAAGCCGCGGATGTCCATTTTGACGATGATATTTTCCATTTAACAACTCCTTTTGTTTTCAAAGTAAATTAACAAAAATTTACGAAGTTTGTTAGGGATGTGAGAAAAAAAGAATAAAGCGAAATGCGAAATAATCTTTTTGTAAGCGCGAGTGATGTATAAAAAATACTTCTGAACTTTATATGAAGAGAAGTTGTATGTAAAATATGCGTTTATTTCGTCAAATTCGCAAATACTTCTTTGAGCGGATTGCCTTTACGCCAGATTCTACGGGATGTGACGAAGGTCACACTATTTTCGTTTGTCCTTAATTCAAACTGGCTTTGGTCGTAAATGATGGTCGATTTGGCTGCAATTTTTTCCAGTTGGTCGGGTTCCACGGATACGTTTGCGCGAATCAAAAACTTGGGATAAAGGAATCCATACTTGCTGGAGATTGCGTCGGCGATGCTGAAGACGGGATCGATGAAAATCAAACTTGAATTATTGTAAGTTGGAATAAGTCCCTGCTTTGCTGCGAGTACGGCGCCGGTGCCACGACCTGCAATATAGGCAATTCCGTTGTTCACCTGGGCAGCACATTGTGCGATTTGATTTGCGTCGGGTTCGTATGTTTCCTGGGAGGGGTTTCCCTTGTTGTTGGCGCTACCGCGGTAGTTGAATGCGACTAAGGTGGCGTTGGGGAGGGCGCCCACTTCTGCGATAAACTGGGCTGCGTCTTCTTCGGCATCGGGATAATATAACAGGACGGGGGTTGTCCCGTCGCCCATTACCCAGCCTCCGAGAACAGTGCCGTCTTCCAGGGTGCAGGATACACCCTTTGCCTTTCCTGCAATAGCTGCGTTCGCTTCGGTATGAGTGATTGCGCGGGGAAATGCCTTTTGCCTTTCCGTTAAGGCTAGGTAAAACACCATGCTAATATAAATCACGCATAAAACCCCGATAAAACGGAGCACTCGAAAGCAAAACTCTTTGACCATGCGCCCAAAGATAATAAAATGATGTAAACTGCAAAAGCCAGGGGCTGCGCCCCCTACAAAACCAGAGGAATCGTGATGTCAAATCCGTACGTCGCACTTGCTAATGCAAGTGCCAAGGGGTCTAGGGGGGTGCGCCCCCTACAAAACCAGAGGAATCGTGATGTCAAATCCGTACGTCGCACTTGCTAATGCAAGTGCCTAGGGGTTTCAGGGGGTGGAACCCCCTGAGTATAAAAAAGGACTCTCGCCGGGAGTGTCGGCGAGAGTCCGAGGGATGGGATTGGGTGTTCCCTAAATATACCCTAAAAAATTTGAGGGTGGTATACTTTTTTTGATAGGTGTTCCCGAAAGTGTTCTCTAGGTGTTCTCTGCTGTTCTCCTACTGTTTTCTAGGCCTAAAAGGCCTAAAATTCCCCTATTTTTACCCCGTTTTAACATATTCAAGTGTTCCCAAAAATGCGCGAAAAAATTATATTTACTCCTGATGAACGTATACGCATATTATAATTACAGGAAGTACCTCCAGGACTACTATGACTACCGTAAGTCCGTCCAGAGATATTTTTCCTACAGATCTTTTGCAAAGAAGGCCGGATATTCTTCTTCCGGTTTCTATTTGGATTTGATCCGTGGCCGAAAGTCCCTCACTCCTCAGATGTTGCCCAAGTTCATTGCTGCTCTTGGTCTGACTGAGAAGGAAGGTCGTTACTTCACCTTGATGGTGGACTTTACCCACGCTACTACCGCCGCTTCCAAGCAGGCAATTTTCGAGCAGATGTCCGCCCTACTGCCTAGTGCGGTCAAGTCTCTTACAAAGAACCAGCAGGAGTACTACAGCAAGTGGTATTATGTTGCTGCTCGTGAAGCTCTCGCCATTTTGAACATCGGCGAAAAGAATATCCAGGAACTTGCTCTGTTCCTCAATCCCCGTATTTCTTTGCCTCAGGCAAAGCAGGCTATCCAGTTGCTCTTGGCTCTCGGCCTTATTGAACTGGACCTGACCGGTTGCTATCGTTCTGTTAACAAGGCTATCTTCAGCGGTTCCGAAATTGCTCCGCTATTCGTTCATCAGTTCCAAAAGCAGATGATAGATCTTGGTAAGGATGCTTTAGATCACTACAGCACCGAACGAAGAAATGTATCTTGTATGACAATGAGCGTTTCCGCCGAAGGCCTGGAACGCATTATTAGCAAGATTGACTTGTTCCGCAAGGAAGTGGTTGATATTGTTCGTTCTGACGAAGGCGAAACTATGGTCGCCCAGATGAACATTCAGTTCTTCCCGCTGAGCAAGGAAAAGGTGGCTCTGCCCCCTGAAACCGAGGAGGATGAAAAATGATGTACATGAAGAATATGCTTGTACCTCTGTTTTTTGTGCTCGCCTCTGTAGGCGTCCTTGTTGGCTGTACCGAAAAGACTGCAGGTACGGTTACTGATACGGGAAATACCGTGGCCGTAAGCGGTACCGTTCGTGATGCTGATGGTAAGGTTGCTTCCAATGCCATTGTCCGTATGGCTCGCATTGCAAGTGCGGATGAAGCCTTGGTCGTTCCGGATATGTTTGAAGCAAAGACGGATACTGCAGGCGTTTTCGCCTTCGATTCCGCCATTGCCGATACGTTCCAGTTGGCTGTGATTGATTCTGCTTCGGAAGGAATCTTCTACATGCCTCAAGTTGTGTTCAAGGATTCTGTTGTTCTTGATAGCATCAAGCTTGAAAAGGCTGCCGTGTTTAGCAGTGTTCTTTACTATGAAGATGTTGCTGAAGCGGATGTTTCTGTAGGCTCTCACTTTACTGTTTACCTGACGGGTACTCCGTTCTATGAAAGCGTATTTGCAAATGATAGCTTCCGCGTGCTGATTCCTGCTGGTACTTGGTGGCTTGAATTCTTCCCGGGCGATCCTCAGATTGTTGCAAAACTCCAGAGTTCTGGTGTTGCCGACAGCTTGATTTTCCGTAGCTGGGAGATTCCGGTGGAAGTGGAATCTGGCAACACTCTCGATATTGGTCCTTTCATCTGGAGTACCGAAGTGGAAGTGGATTCCCTGGTGAAGGAATCTGAAGAAGCTGCTAAGGATTTGGCAAGATTGGCAGGTACGGTTTTCTGTAAGAACGGCAAGCCCTGTGAAGATGTGGAAGTTGCTGTGATTACTGACCTTTATGGCCTGAAGTTTACGGAAGGTGATTCTCTTGAATTTGTTGCGGTTACTAAGACGGATAGCCTTGGTCGCTGGATTATCAATTTGCCTAAGGAAGTGCCGGAAGATTCCTTCCGCGTAGAATTCCGTAAGGTACAGGATGATATTGTGTTCCAGTCTGGTGTAAGCCGTTATATCCTGGCTTCTGAAATTGAATCCCTCAAGGATACCCTTGACGTGGGTGAAGACACTTTGCATAAGCCCGCATCCATCTTGATGGGAGTAAGGCTTGCTGTTGATTCTCAGGATACTAATCAGTCTAGCAATTGTATGGTGAACAGCGTGGTTGTTGGCTTTAAGGGTACATCTCATTTTGTTCGCGACATGACTTGCGATATGATTAGTCTAAATGATCTGCCGGATGGTGAACAGGAAATGATTCTGTATTCAGGTGATCCTAGGGTGATTGCTGCTCAGGAAAAATCTGATGCTCCCAGGTGGACTTATGTGACGGAGACCGCTGTCTACCTGCCCGAAAATGCAGAACAGAAGGTTCAGTGGCTTACTTATACGCCTCCAAGCAAAAATATTTTAGAAGAACCCCTTGCCAAAGAAGAATAGTTTAACTAACTTTGGCACACAACGATGAGTTATGGTGTAACGGTAGCACAACAGATTCTGACTCTGTTTGTCTAGGTTCGAATCCTGGTAACTCAACTTCAAAAAGCCTCGGTCAAATGACCGGGGCTTTTTTAGATGCAAGGGGGAACTCTGTTCCCCCCTGGACCCCCCTTGCTAGCGACAGGCTTTGCCTGTCACTAGGATTGCTCGGGATGTTTAATTCGGGTTGGCTGCTTTTTTGGGGGGCTCCCGCCCCCTTGCCCCCTGATGCGGGATGGCTGCGGGTTGGCTGCGGGTTGGCTGCTTTTTGGGGGGCTCCCGCCCCCTTGCCCCCTGATGTGGGATGGCTGCTGGTTTGCTGCTCTTTTGGGGGGCTCCGCCCCCTTGCCCCCTGGTGTTGGGTGGCTGCTGGTTTGCTGCTCTTTTGGGGGGCTCCGCCCCCTTGCCCCCTGGTGTTGGGTGGCTGCGGGATGGTGCTGCTTTTTGGGGGCTCCGCCCCTTGCCCCTGGTGCTTGTTTGCTGCGGATTTCTATGTTTTGGGGTGATGGAATTTTTTGATTATTACTCGGAATTGTTTGGTGATCGCTGGCCGGCTCTTTTGGAGGCTTTAAAGGGTGAGGGTAAGGCTATCCAGCTTTCTTTTGGTGAGGGGCTGGATCCTTATTTCCTGGATGAAGCCTCTGTGTTTGCTGCGAATGCCTTGGGCGTTTGCCCGGGGGATGATGTGCTGGATATGTGTGCGGCTCCTGGGGGTAAGACTTTGGTGATTGCCTCGACGCTGAAGGGGGAGGGCTCCCTTCAAAGTAATGATCGCTCGCCGGATCGTCGTTTGCGCTTGAGTCATGTGATTGAAAATTCCTTGCCGGAAGCTTGGCGTAGCAATATTAAGGTTTCTGGCTATGACGGTATGAAGTTCGGTCTTCATAAGAAGGAATCTTACGATAAGATTTTGCTGGATGCTCCTTGTTCTTCTGACCGTCATGTGCTGAATTCCCCGGAACATCTGAAGGTGTGGTCTGCGAAGCGTGTGAAACGTCTTTCTGTGGAACAGGGTGCCCTTCTTGCATCTGCTGTAGATGCCTTGAAACCGGGCGGAACCATTGTATATGGTACTTGCGCGCTTTCTCCTATGGAAAATGACGACGTGGTCAAGAAAATCCTGAAGAAACGTCCCTCCATGAAGATGGTAGAGATTGAAAACCTGCTGCCTGGTGCGGATCGTACGGATTATGGAGTTCATATTTTGCCGGACCGTTCAGAGGGACGCGGGCCGATTTACTGCGCTAAGTTGGTCAAGGAGCTCTAGTTGTTCCATCCTGAAGGCCCTTTTTTCAGATTGTTTTTTTGAAAATGGTCATTTTTATGTATTTTAAAAGCATGATAAAGCGTTTGTGTTTTTTGGTTTTTTGTGCGTTAGCCTGTTCCTTTGCAGAAGAGGCCGCTCTTGATGCTGCCCCTGCTGATTCTTCTACGGCCGCTCCTGCCTCCGTTTCTGCTGCTGCACCTGTGGCTACTCCCGCTGCCGCTCCTGTGCCGCCCCCTGTTGCTGAGCCCGCAGCTCCGCCTAGCCGCGAAGTTCCTGTGCGTTACTGGGTTAGTGGTGACTCTGTAGAGCAGATGGCTATTTTCGTTAAGATCCAGAATGATACGGTTTATTTGAAGAATCCGGAAGGAAACCAGCTGAAGCAGATTGATAAGCTGGTGGACCAGGAAAATTTGGCCCTGCAGGAAAGTAACGGTCAGAAAGTGGATGACGTTGAAGACGTGGAAGAAGAGGACGAGGCTCCGAAGAAGGATACTGTGGAAGTCATTATGACGGA
This sequence comes from Fibrobacter sp. UWEL, assembly GCF_900142535.1. NCBI lineage: Bacteria > Pseudomonadati > Fibrobacterota > Fibrobacteria > Fibrobacterales > Fibrobacteraceae > Fibrobacter > Fibrobacter sp. UWEL. The sequence goes on along the minus strand of NZ_FRBE01000005.1, from coordinate 46,860 downwards.
TGCGGTGAAAGATTCTATTGCAGCACAGAGTGATACTTCTATGGTTGCCCAGGATGATGGGGCCTATGACGACCTGGAAACCGCTATGGCCAAGGAAGCTCAGCGTCAGAAGCTGGAAGATATTGCAAAGATTGAAGAAGAAATTCGCCAGCGAGAGATTCAGGATAGTCTCGAGGCTGCTGCCAAGAATCCTTACATCACCATTTACCGCTATGAATTGAAGCGTTTGTTTAACCTGGAAGACAATGTCATGATCGACTTGTCTCTGTCCAACTATGTGGTTCCCGAAATTGTGGAGGAAGAAGAGACTATTGAACTTTATCCTCCGGGAAATGCAAATCTGTTTGTTACCAGCGAAACGGAAGCTTGTTCTCTCTTTGTGAATGGCGTCCCGCTGAATAAGGTCACTCCCGATACCATCAGGAACATCCTTCCGGGTAAGTATACCATCTCTATCAAGAAGGTGGTGAAGGACGTGGAAAGATGGGGTGTCCAGGTGGTGAAAATCAAGGAGGGAATTCCGAACCAGGTTTCAATCCCCATGGGAAATCCCACCACCCGCTTGACGGTGAACTCCAATCCGGAAAATGCGGAAGTCTTCGTAAATGAAGAACCTACCGAAAATGTCATGCCTCATTATATTACGGATGTGATTGTGGAAGGGGTGAAGCCTCAGCTGTCTGCTACCATCTATCTGAGAAAGGTGGGCTACCGCGATACTTCCGTGGTGACGGAAATTCGTCCCTACATGCCTAACTTAGTCATGGTGGAAATGACTCCGGTGCTGGATGATCTGGATTTCATCCAGGAACAGAAGGCTTTTGACAGGGAACGTAGTCAGCGCCGTATTGGTCGTGGATTGCTTTGGAGTTCCATCGCACCCATTATTGCTGGCGGTGTTCTGTGGGCTTTGGCTGAAAGTGATTGGAGCGACGCTGCCGACAAGAAGAAGGCTTACAACAAGTTGTCCGCTTTCGATAGTGAAGATACCCGCAAGATGGTGAAGGACAACCATCGCCTGAATGATAGCGGTGATACGAAATTCGCTATTGGCGCTTCCTTGGGAGGCATTGGTCTAGGCCTCTTGACTGCTGGATTTATTCTTGCTTTCTAGGATTTCAATTCTATTCCTTTTTGCTGTGGGGTTGGCTTTTGCCCATCCTCATGTTTTTGTGGACGCCACGGTGAAAGCCCTTTTCAACGAAAAGGGGTTCTCCGCTATTCACAATCATTGGGTCTACGACGAAATATACAGCGCTGCAATGATTGCCTCCGGTGACAAGAACAAGAATGGGAAAATTGATTCGGATGAAAACGGATGGTTCCAAAATGCGATTCTGGAACCTCTGGCGAAGTCCAACTATTACAATTACGTGTTAAAGGGTGTTGATTATCTACCGGTCGAAAAGATTGCGGATTTCAAGGCTTCCGTCGTGAATGGACGTCTTGTTCTGGATTTCGATGCCCGTTTCTCGATGCCTATTCAAAATGAATATACCATGTTGGTTGCTGTTGTGGCGGATCCTACCAACTATATCCAGATTACTGCGGATATGGAAAAATCTGACGTGGATGCGCCGGACCTGATCGATGTGGAATTCTTTAACGATGCGCTTGATGGCTTGACTATGTTTAAGGCTTTTCAGCCTGATGTGGAAGGGCTTTACATAAGATTCAGGAAGAAACAGTAGGTATGGTTTCCTGGATGCGTTTCAATGTGGTAGCATTATTGACGCTGCTGTTATTTTTGACGGCAAGTTCTTTCGCTGCGGTCAAGAAAAAGCGTTTTGATATTCAGGAAACCGCAGCTCCTGCGGTTGTATCGGATGTTCCCGCGGTAGTGGAGGACGCGCCTATCGTAAGGAAGGATGAATCCTCCTTCAGCATCCTGGTGTGGATTTCCAGTACGCAAAAATACCTGCGAGAAAAAGTTTCCGGGCAAATCCATCAGATGAAAAGCGGGGATAACGGCGCCATCTGGAAATATCTGGTAATCTGTTTCTTGTATGGAATGCTTCATGCATTGGGCCCAGGACATGGAAAATCCATTGTGGTAGGGTTCTTTCTTGCCCGACGAGGGCGGTGGCGGCAGGGCGTTGCCTTAGGTGCTGGAATTACATTTGCCCACACATTAAGTGCTGTATTACTGCTTTTTATTCTGTATGGAATTTTCAAGGCCACGGTTTTTCCCTTCTTTGAGATGGGGCGTGAAGGTGTCGAAAAGGCAAGCTATGGTTTGTTGGTCTTTACAGGCCTCCTTTTGATTGTTTTGGGTGTTTCTGATTATCTCAAAAGCAGAAAAAAGAACCCGAGTGAGCATCAAAAGGGACCTTCTGTAGCCTCCTGGAAGGAAATTATCGGGCTTGCAGCAATAACCGGCATTGTTCCCTGTCCTGCAGTGGCTTTAATCGTATTGTTCTGCCTGCTTAATGAAATGGTTTTCTTTGCCCTTGTTGGTGCGATTGTCATTTGCCTAGGAATGATGGTGACGAATATCTCTTTTGGAATTGCCGCTGTTGCTTTCCGTAAGGGAATTGATAAGGGGTCCGCTGGCAGTAGGTTTGCTACAAAAATCTATATGTTCGCCTCCATTACAGGTGGGGCAATTGTGCTGATTTCTGGAATTTTGCTGTTTCAGAATTGTTAACAAATTTTTATCTTTAAGGGCATGAGAAAGATTGCTCTTATCACGCTCTTTTTTGCCCTTGCCTGCTTTGCGCAGGAAATGCCTGCTAGCGATTCTGTTGTTGTTGAGCCACCCGCTCAAGAACCTGCTCCCATTGTAACACCTGTTGAAGAGAAGGCTCCTGTTGCAGAAGTTGTTCCCGTTCAGGTTGAATCGCCTGTTGCAGATGCTGCTCCGGTTCAGGTTGAATCACCGGTTGCAGAAACTGAGCCTGTAAAGAAGAAGGGCGGACTGCTGGAAGGCCTGCACCCCGTATCTCCCGATGAAGCAATTGCTAAGGGACGTATTTATGGCGGTGTGTCCCTTTCCCTGATCCAGGCGAATACCGATGATGATGCTTTGAACATCATGATTGGCGATGTTTATGATGCTTATGGCTACACCTTTACTCTGGAAGGCTTTGGCGGTTATTTCGTCAAGGATGCAATGGCCATTGGTCTTCGTGCTGGGTATTCTCGTACTTGGTTTGATATTGAGTTTGAACTGTTGGAAGATTTACTGGACCTGTCTGAACGCCGCAAGTACGTAAGCAATGGTTTCTTTTTCCAGCCGACTCTCAAGAATTACTTAAAGGTTTTTGATTCTCAGACATTCTATTTCTTTAATGAAACCTCTATCTCTGTGGAATATTCTTATGGCATGTCCCAGACCGATAACGGCGAAGACATGAAGAAAACCTTGAATAATGCCTGGACCATTAAGGCTGGTATTAATCCGGGTATTTGCGTTATGGTGCTGAACCGATTCGCTTTCGAAACCTCCGTGGGCTTGCTGGGCCTTAGCTCCAGCGTGATAAACGTGGAAGAAAACGGCGTATCCAAGAGCCAGGTGGTTTACAACATCGTGAACTTCACCATCAATCTGCTTGCACTGGACTTTTCCTTGGTGTACTTCTTTTAAGGAGGCGGAAAATGTTTAATAAGAGATTAAATAGAGTCCGTTGGTTGGGAATGCTAGTGATTGGACTTGCATTCGCATTGACGTCTTGTACGGAAGCGGATAAGGTGAGCCTGCCTTCAAATCCCGATGCGGATGGCGCATTCGAGGATATGGATTCTGTATCCGTAGATGTGGAATCTGGTGTGATAGAACTACCTGAAGGTACGGATTCCCTTGTGATTAGTTCCTTGTCTTCCTTAGGTGCAACTTATCTTTACATTGCCACAGACGATGATCCGGTGGACCCTGCTTTTGACTGGGATAATCCCTTGGAGGAAGGTGATGTAATTTTCCTGAAGGATGCAGACGAAGTTCGTGTGGTTGCTCTTGATGCAGATAACCGCGTTGTGAAGATTTGGACCATCACCAAGCCTGCAAAAGAACCTGCGTCTAGCTCTAGCGTTGACGAATCTTCCTCTAGTTCCGAGAAAGCTTCTGAACCTGCCGAAGAGTCCAGTTCTTCTAAAGAAATTGAAAGTAGTTCTTCTGAGGCAATCTCTAGCTCTTCCGAAGTGGTCTCTAGTTCTTCCGAAGCGGAATCTAGTTCCTCTGAAAAAATCGAAAGCAGTTCCACTGAGGTAGTCTCTAGCTCTTCAGAAGTAGTATCCAGTTCCTCTAATGAAATTGAAAGCAGTTCCTCAGAAAAGGTCTCTGAACCTGCCGAAGAGAGCAGCAGTTCTTCTGAAGCTGATGAACCGCAGCTGCCGGGCTCTGATTTCACCAGCTGGGACAAGTCTTTCTGGGGTTCTACTAGCGATGCCATGGCGACAAGTGCTTCTGCATCCGGTGTGACGATGAAGGCTGCTGCGAACGCGGAATTTGAATCGTCCAAGTTGACTTTAACTTCAAGGGTCATTGGTGGAACCGCTGTACTTATTACTGCAGGCCATAAGCTTGCTACAGGCGTTTATTTTGCCGGATCTTTCGAAGGTGAAGACTGCAATTCTTTGTATAATGCAAATGGCGATTATCCTGGTCTTGAAAATTCCGATTTTTCCGCAGGTATGAATATGGGACAACCTTTTACAGGACGCCCGACATCCTTTGATGTTTCCTTTGCCTATGAACATGTGGATGGAAGTAATAAGGACTTCCCCCAGAAGGGCCTGATCTATGTGATTCTCGCAAGTGCTGATCATAAGGTGGTTGCTACAGGCGCTTTGATTTTGGAAAGCAGTGTGGCCATGACGACTCAGAACGTTGTCCTTTCCTATGGAAAGGATCCTGAGGATCTTTTAAATTCAGGCTTTGCAATTCCTGCGGGGCTCGAATTGGGTGATGGAACTGAAGACGTTGCTACGGTTTATGTGATGTTTGCGTCCTCCGCTTATGCCCATGTTGCAGCTACGAATTATCGTGGTGGTGAAGGCTCCCAGCTGATTTTGGATGACTTTAAGTTTAACTATTAGGGGTGACGATGAAAAACATTTTGAAGTTCTTTCTTTTTGCCTTTGTGGTTTTGATGTTTGCCGCTTGTACGGCGGACTACGATACGTTTTGTAAGTCTCATTACAAGGCTTTTAACAGCATTAGCTTTGATGAACAGGATGGTGACCCTTCTGTTTATCCCGAAGAGCATTTGATCAAGGCTACGCTGATTGCTCCGCCGGAATCTCTATCCACTTGGGATTCTGTAACAATCGATTCTTATGACATTAGTACTATGGCCTCCATCCATCTGGTGGATGGCAAGTTCAAGGAATTTCCTAAGGATTCTGCCGCTCTTGATTCTTTGGCAAATGAAGTTTCATACGTGAAGGATAAACTCCATAAGGGCGACAGGATTCGTATTCCGAAGGGATTGATCGTTTACATTATGGTGGTTGCGGAAAATGGCGATCCGTCCATCTGGAAGATTGAATTTGAAATTCCTGGTGTAGAAGTTGCCAGCAGTTCTTCTTCCGCAGAAGCCGATGATGGTGATGATGAAGCAGAAATGTCTTCTTCCAGTAAGGAACCTGAATCATCCAGTAGTTCTGTAGCCTTGCTTTCTGGCAAGGACTTGCTGCAGGTGACTTTTGAAAATCAGTTGAAATCTAATCGTGGTGATGATTCCGTTTTTGTGAAACTGAATAGCGATGCGGATTTGTCTAAGGCTGAGTTGAAGGATATTGTTATTTCCGAGGGAGCTACCATTGATCCTGATCCGAAGAAAGTCGAATCTTGGGAGAAGCCGCAAGCGTTCAAGGTGACTGCTGAAGACGGGTCTATTAAGAACTGGGTCATTGTTGTTTCTGTAGCAGAGGCGGATGAAACGGCTTCTGATGAAAAGGAACTGCTTTCAGCAAAGGTTGCTGACGCTGAAGTAAAAATTGATCATGATAAGAAGACCTTGACTGTTGACTTTGATTCCAAGCAGGCTGCTACGGAAGCCGTTGTAGAACTGACTGTTTCGGAAACCGCCTCTCATGATTTAACAACAGACAAAATCGATCTCACGTCAGAAAAAACGTTTACCATTACGGCTGAAGATGGATCTTCTGAACAGTGGACTATTGTAGCTTCTTATCCCATGCCAACTGAATCACCTCGCATTCTCGCTTTGAAAATTGCAGATAAGGATGCTGTGGTCGATAGCGTCGAAGAGAATGGTAAGATGGTCTATTGGGCTCACTATGACGACCTGGAGTTCCGTTCGGATTTGAGTGCTCTCAAGGTGAGCGATATTAAACTTTCGGATGGTGCAGAAATCACTGGCGTTAAGGATGGCTCCTCCTACGACTTAGGAACTGGCGTAAAGGTGTCCGTTTCTAACGGCGGTGAATCTGTGGATTACGAAATACGTGCGGGTTATCAGCTGCCGGGTAGTGACTTCAATACCTGGAGTAGTAATGATGTGAAACCAGATTCCGTTTGGGGTAACGCCAATACCATTTTGACGACCACTTCCAAGTATAGCTCTAACGGCGTTATTGGTGCTCAGATTAAAACTGGAAGTGCTGTGGGTAAAATTGCCAGCGGCAGTCTCTATACTGCAGAGTTCAACCCCAAGGGTGTTGGTACTCTTGCCATGGCAAGTTCTTCTACTTGGCCTGACGGCAATGAACTTCTTGATTTCGGAAAAAAGTTTGGAGCTCGTCCGGCCTATATGGATGTAACCTTCTCCTATAATGGTAGTGGTGATAGTTGTGACGTTTATATTGTGCTAGAAAATCGTACAGGTGACAAGAACCAGAACCGCTCCAGCTCTGACGTAAACAAGTTGGTGGCTTCTGCCTGGTATCGTTCAACTACGGATAATAACTCTGGTCGTAAAAATCCGGATGTGGTTTCTGTGTCTGAAAAGAATAGTGCAGGCTTGCGTACCATCCGTCTGAAGCTGAAGTATGGAACTCCTCTGGAAGGCTCTCCCATCGAGAACTCCTCTGTGTTCACGACAACGCTGTCTTCTAAGGATTCCAAGGCCATTAACAATGGCGTCATTCAGGGAACTGGCAATGAAACCGTAACTCACATTCGTGTGGTTTTCGCTTCTAGTGCTGATGGAAACCACTATAACGGCAAGAGCGGTGCTACTTTGATTGTGGATGAGGTTCGCTTGATCTACTAAATCCGGTCTTCAATCTTGCGAAAGCAATTGTATTTTTACTATATTCTACAGCGTAGAGAATCCCCTTTTTAGGGAAATGGAGAAAATAAATGGCTGCTTTGAACCTTACTGCAGATAAGTTTGATGAAGTGATTAGCTCTGGTCAGCTGGTTTTTGTTGATTTCTGGGCTACCTGGTGCCGTCCCTGCATGATGATGGGTCCCGTGATTGAAGAACTTGCCACCGAATACGAAGGCAAGGCAATCATTGCTAAGATGAACGTGGACGAAGCTGGCGTAGGCGATATTTGCGCTCGTTTCGGCATCACCAACATTCCCAACATGAAGCTGTTCAAGAACGGTGTTGAAGTGGGTAATGTGGTTGGCGCAGTTCCCAAGAACACCGTCAAGACCGTCATCGACAGAAATCTGTAAAAGACCGCTCGTTCAGTACGTTGAGTGATGAACCTCCTGTTTTTCACTCGCTCTCGCAACCGCCCCTAGTTAACAACTAGGGGCTTTGTTGCTCACAGGGGATTTTTCTTTTTCTACATTTGGATTATGCTTACTAAACGTTTGATTGTGTGCTTGGATGTCCGTGACCGCAAGGTGACGAAGGGTGTGAAGTTTAAGGGCAATATCGATATCGGTGACCCGGTGGAGATGGGCGCCCGCTATAGCGATGACGGTGTAGATGAACTGGTGTTCTACGATATTACTGCCAGTGCCGAAAATCGCCCCTGTGACATGGAAATGATCCGCCAGATTGCAAAGCGAGTGTTTATCCCCTTTGCTGTGGGTGGCGGTATCCGCAATCTGGAAGACATGCATCAGGCTTTGCTTGCTGGTGCTGAAAAGGTGAGCGTGAACAGCTTGGCTGTTCTTCATCCCGAGATTATTGCCGAAGGTGCCAAGGCTTTCGGACGTCAGTGCATCGTGCTGGGTATGGATGCCAAGTTTGTTGGTGTCTCCGAAAAATTCCCCAGCGGTTACGAAGTGTACATTCGCGGTGGTCGCCAGGCCATGGGTCTGGATGCTGTAGAATGGGCCAAGAAGGCCGAAGAACTGGGCGTTGGCGAAATTTGCCTGAATGCAATTGATACGGATGGTGTTCGTAATGGTTACGAACTGAACATCACGGATCAGGTGGCAAAGGCTGTGCAGATTCCTGTCATCGCAAGCGGTGGCGCAGGCACTCCGGACCACATTGTGGACCTGTTTAACAAGACTTCTGCCGATGCCGCCCTGGTGGCTTCCATGGTGCATTTCGGTGACTACACCGTTCCCCAGATCAAGGGCGAAATGCTTGCTGCTGGTATTCCCGTTCGCAAGAAGATGAACGGTGAGGTCTAAATGAATCCGTCTGTAGCCGTCAAGATTTTTGAAGCCGGTCGTAAGGCTGGTGCAGACTTTGTTGAAATTTTTGAAGAAGAAACACGCAGTTCTGTATTGGGCTTAAAGTCCAGCCAGATTGATTCTGCCACTGCTGGTACTGATTACGGTATTGGCATTCGTCTGCTTTATGGCACTGAAGTTCTTTATGGCTTCACTAGTGACGATTCCGAAGAGGCTTTGGTAAAGCTGGTGGAAACGCTGGCATTTGGTCGCATTGCCGGGATGGAGCAGAAACCTATCGAGCTGAATCCTGCAAAGCGTGTTTCTGATTTTAACGTTGCCGCCTTTAAGGATCCCCGCATTCTTGGTCAGGCTGTGAAGCAGGATTTTCTTTTCCGTGCAGACAAGGCTGCTCGTGCTATTTCTGATAAGGTGGCTCAGGTTGCGGTTTCTGTTGCGGATGACTGCACTCACATTCATTTGCTGAACAGTGAAGGCGTGAACCTGGAAATGGACCGCTCTCATGTGCGCTTGAGCGTTAGCGTGACTGCTACTGACGGCACGGAACGTTTGACTTCTGCAGAACGTCCGGGCGCTATTGGCGGTTACGAACTGCTGGAAAATTACAATCCCGAAGAGATGGCGACTTCCGCTGGTGAACGTGCTGTCCGTATGCTTTCCGCTGGTTACATCAGTGGTGGTCAGATGCCTGTGATTATGGGTAATGGCTTTGGCGGTGTGATTTTCCACGAAGCCTGCGGACATCCGCTGGAGACGGAATCTATCCGCCGTAATGCAAGTCCTTTCTGCGGCAAGCTGGGGGAGGCTATCGGCCAGCCTTGCCTTACCGCTATTGACGATGGTACTCTGGACGGAGTCTGGGGGAGCCTGAAAATCGATGATGAAGGTACACCTGCAGAACGCACCGTCCTTATCGAAAATGGCATTCTCAAGACTTACATGTCTGACCGCGTCGGTGCTGCGGAAGTGGGTGTAAAGCTTTCTGGTAGCGCTCGCCGCGAATCCTACAAGTACGCTCCTGTAAGCCGCATGCGCAATACCTTTATTGCCCCGGGCAAGGATACGCTGGACTCCATGATCGCAAGCGTAGACTATGGTCTGTACGCAGCCCGCATGGCTGGAGGCTCCGTGAACCCGGCTACGGGCGAATTTAACTTCGCCGTGGACGAAGGTTATGTTATCCGTAATGGCAAGATTTGCGAAGCCGTTCGCGGTGCAGCACTTATTGGCAAGGGCCACGAAATCATGCCGCGAATCAGCATGGTGGGCTCCGATCTGGAATTGGCTGCAGGAGTCTGTGGCGCCTCTTCTGGTCACGTTCCTGTGACGGTGGGGCAGCCTTCCATTAAGGTAGACCAGATTTTGGTGGGCGGTCGCTAATTGAAGAATCTAGCAGTGATGTTGATTGTTGCAGCGATGTTTGTCGCTTGCGGTGACGATTCCGGTACCAGTTCCTCCAACGTCATCCCGAACGAAATCTCATACGGCACCTTGAAGGACTCCCGCGACAATCAGACCTACAAGACGGTAACCATCGGCTCTCAGACCTGGATGGCGGAAAACCTGAACTACAATTATAATGAAGGTTCCGCCAAGAGCTATTGCTACGATGATAAAACAAGCAACTGCGATAAGTATGGTCGCCTGTACTTGTGGAGTGCGGCTATGGACTCCGCTGCGGTATTCAGCACCGCAGGCAAGGGCTGCGGCTACGGCAAGACCTGCGCTTCGACTGGCTCAGCGACCTTGGTGCGTGGCGTTTGCCCTGAGGGTTGGCACCTGCCAAACGATGATGAATTGAATGCTTTATTCATTGCCGTGGGGGGAGCTAGCATCGCCGGTACAAAACTCAAATCCAGCAGCGGGTGGAATAGTAGCGGCAATGGAACGGATTCCTTCGGCTTCGCTGTTTTGCCTGCGGGCTACCGCGGCCACTATGGCTATTTCTTCGACGAGGGCGACGACGCACACTTCTGGTCTTCTGCAGAGATCGACGGCGTCAATGCGTACAGGTGGACCTTCATCTACTATTACGAGCTCGTGAATATTTTCGGTAACCTCAAGTACGACGGGTTCTCCGTTCGTTGCGTTAAAGATTAGCGGATAAAGAATTTCTCAAAACATAAGAGAAGTGGCTGTGTTTTACGCAGCCTCTTTTTGTACATTACGATTGAAAAATTTCAGGAGGTTATATGAAAAATTTTTCTCTACGTGTCATTTTGAACGAAATGCGAAGCATGAAGTTGATGAATCTAGCTATGATGTTAATGGTTGCTGCGATGTTTGTCGCCTGCAGCGACGATTCAGGTACCAGTTCCTCCAACGTCATCCCGAACGAAATCTCGTACGGAACATTGACCGATTCCCGCGATAACCAAACCTACAAGACCGTAACCATCGGTACTCAAACTTGGATGGCGGAGAATCTAAATTATGATTACAACGAGGGAACTGCCAAGAGCTTTTGCTACGACAACAGTGCCGATTCCTGCGCAAAGTACGGCCGTCTGTATATGTGGAGTGCCGCTATGGACTCTGCTGCGGTCTTCAGCGCAGCGGGCAAGGGCTGCGGCTACGGCAAAACCTGCGCTTCGACAGGCTCAGCGACCTTGGTGCGTGGCGTTTGCCCTGAGGGTTGGCACCTGCCCAGTAAGGATGAATGGAATACGTTGTTTGATGTTTTTGGAGGGTTGGGTGACATCGACGAAAGTGATCTGATTGGTTTCTCGGTTCTCCATGCTGGCCACTACTACAGTGGCGGTGACAAATTCCTCGGAGTTGGAGAATATGCTTTCTTCTGGTCTAGTACTGAGCTTGATTCAGAAACAGTCTATTATTATGTCTTCCTTGGTGGCTCCGAGGTTTCCTTCTCTAAGAACTACAGCGGTTACTCTGTTCGTTGTTTAAAGGACTAGATTGACACCGCCATATACGCTGACAAATGGGTTAATCCGTCTTATCCCAGATCAGCGACCAGCTTATCAAAGACCTGGCCGCGAACCTTGTAGTTCTTGAACAGGCCGAAGCTTGCACAGGCGGGACTCATAATGACGGTTCCGCCTTCGCCAATATTCAGACTATCTGCAAAAGCTTCTTCGAGAGTGGGGAAGATGGCTGTCTTGATTCCAGCGGCGTCTACGCCAGCCTTCTTCAAATCGTCCAGCATACGTTCTGCGGTAGCGCCGATCAAAGCGACACGCTTCAGGTTGGGGCGTTCCTTCACTAGGATCTGAGACAGTTCGCTAAAGTCTGCGTTCTTTTCGGAACCGCCCAGAATCAGTGCGAAGGGGCGCTTCATGCTGCCGGTGGCTGCGATAGTTGCATCCGGACGTGTGGCGTAGCTGTCGTTAAAGAATTCGATGCCATTCTTTTCGCCCTTGAATTCCATACGGAAGGGAAGAGTTTCATAAGTCTTCAAGGCTTCGAATGCGTCTGCAGTCTTGATGCCGAGAGCGCTTACTGCAAGCGTTGCTGCAGCCATGTTCTCTAGCTGGTAGATCCCGCGGACCTTGCAATCGCTTAAGAACAACTTCTCGTTGCCGATGGTAAGAACAGAGCCTTCGATGTTTGCATCGCCATCGCCGAAGCTTACTGCCAGCTTGTTACGGGCAGGGCTTTCACTAGCAATCTTGGCGGTGGGGGCGGCGTCCTTCAAGTAAACGCAGGTGCCTGCACTCTTCTGCCAGCGAACAAGGTTTGCCTTGGCATCGCGGTACTCTTCCACGCTGGTGTGCCAGTCCAGATGTTCCGTAGAAACTCGCAGGACTACGCTTACGTCGGGTGAGAGGGACAAGGTCATCAGCTGGAAACTGGACAACTCCAGAATGCTCACTCTGTCGGAAGTTTCGTCTTCCAGCAGGTCCAGCGCCGGCACGCCAAAGTTACCGCCAATCTCGTTCTTGACGCCACAAGCTGTTAGAATATGGCTGATCATGCTGACGGTACTGCCCTTGCCTAGGGTTCCTGTAACTCCAATGACTTTCTTGGATTTCGTCTGTTCCAGGAACAACTGAATCTGGCTGGTCATCATGCCGCCGTTCATCTGGAACTTGAACAAGTCCTGACTCATGGGGTAGACGCCGGCGGAGCGAACCACGGTCACGCATTCACGAAGACCTTCCAGATAATTCTCGCCACTGAAAACCTTTACGTTAATGCCGATGGGGGCTTCCGGCAGGTTCACCGGATTCTTGTCCATCACGACAATTTCCCTTACACCTTCACGGAACAAGTAACGGAGAGTGCTCTGACCTTCAACGCCAAAGCCAAGAATACCAACGGGAGCTACAAGATTGTTGTTCATATAAAAACCTCAGCTCCAAATTTAGCAAGATGTGTTATGCAGGACACTAGTCGGGTAGTTCATCCTCGCACTTGTAGGAATACTTTTCCTTGCAGTAGCTCCTGATATCCGTTTCCTCAGTGAAAGCTATTGTTTCGTGATCTTTAATGCAAGTGTCAATTTTGTCGTCTTCGTAGCAGATTTTATGTTTGAGGTCCAATTCTTCTTTGTCCTTTTCCTCGTCTTCAAAACAATAAACGCCGCAGGATGTTGTGATCACACAAATGACGATTAAGCTGACTGCGGAAAAAAGAAACTTCATAATAGAACCTTGAGCCTTATCCATCAAATCTATAAAATCATTGTTATGAAAAACAAGAAAAGGTCCGTTCTTTCGAACGGACCTTTTACTGCGGTCGGACAGACTTGAACTGTCATGGGATCGCTCCCACTAGCACCTCAAGCTAGCGTGTCTACCAATTCCACCACGACCGCGGGATTAAATCCACTACTCAGCGGCAGGTGCGGGAGCAGCCGGAGCTTCAGCAGCAGGTGCGCCGAAGTTAGCAGGCATAGCGGGAATTTCCGGAGCCTGCTGAGCAGCTGCTTCGTGAGAAGCCTTCTGCATTGCGGATTCTTCAACCACGGTATCCTGCTTAGCAGTGATAAGGCCGAGGGCGAAAACCACGACGAAGAAGATAACAGCAACGATACGAGTCAACTTCTGGATGAAGGTTGCTGCACCTGCGGTGGAGAAAGCAGACTGAGAAGTCATGCCACCGAGACCTGCCAGACCGCCCATCTTGTCGTTCTGAACGAGAACGAGGAGCATGAGGAACAAGCAGAGGAACACGTGGAGGACGATACCAATCCAAAAGAGAGTTGTCATAGTGTTATTTACCTTGAGTAGATTTAAAGTTTAATCAGCTAATTACTTAGCTTCTGCTGCAGCGATGATTTCCATGAAGGTGTTAGCCTTGAGGCCTGCACCACCAATGAGACCGCCGTCGATGTCCTTCTGAGCGAGGAGGCCAGCAGCGTTGGAACCCTTCATAGAGCCACCGTACTGGATGCGCATGCCTTCAGCAATTGCTTCGCCGTAGATTTCCTTAACAACGGAACGGACGTATGCCTGAGTGTCCTGAGCCTGTTCGTCGGTAGCGGTAACGCCAGTACCGATTGCCCAAACCGGTTCGTATGCGAGAACGCACTTAGCAGCGTCTTCAGCGGAAACGCCTTCGAAAGCGCCCTTAACCTGAGTGGAGAGAACAGCTTCCAGCTTGCCGCCTTCGCGTTCAGCGAGGGTTTCGCCAATGCAGATGATCGGCTTGATGTCTGCAGCGAGAGTCTTCTTAACCTTCAGGTTAACAGTTTCTTCGGTTTCGCCGAAGTACTGACGCTGTTCGGAGTGACCGATGATGATGTATTCTGCACCGATTTCCTTAACCATGTCAACGGAAACCTTACCGGTGAATGCGCCCTGGTCCTTCCAGTGGATGTCCTGGATAGCGAGCTTCACGTTGGTGCCCTTAACGACGTCTGCAACCTTTGCAGCAGCGAGGTAGGTCGGAGCGATGACCACTTCGGTCTTCTTCACGTCCTTGACGGCTTCAACGATGTCCTTAGCGAGCTGAACGGATTCGCTAACGGTCTTGTTCATCTTCCAGTTACCAGCAATGATATACTGACGCATAATTAACTCCTTGAGAGGTTTTGAAATTTAACGGCGTAAATTTAGTAAAAAAAGACCGCCAGGGGAAGTCCGGGCGGTATTTAACCTGAAATATCTATCCAGTACGCACTTTTATCCTGAAAAACAGCGAACGTTGCGTAGGTTCTTCTCTAGATGAAAAGTGAGCGGTTAGTAAAAGTGAGCTACTAGTAGTTAGAGCTGTGCTTGGAAACGGGTGCCGGAGAGCCACCGTAACGGTCGCCTTCGATCTTTTCCAGGATCCATTCTTCTTCGTAACCCTTCAGACGGGCCTGGTCGGGGTGCTTCCAGGTGAGCTTGGTGATCAGCTTGCCTTCGCGGGTGTAGTATTCCCAAACGCTGGTCTTATCGTTGGTCTTTTCGTGATCGGGAGGTCCCCACAGCAGGTTCACCATGTCGTTGGTCATGCCTTCTTCGATATAGCCCTGCTTGAAAACGTCCTTCAGACGCTTGTCGATGCCCATACTTTCCTTGACGGCAAAGTATTCGCGTTCGTATTCCTTACGACCTTCGCCGCGTTCGATAAGAATCGGGGAAGAGTAACGGCTAGCACAGGCCCAGAACATCAGGGCGCTAATGCCAAGCACGCACAAATGAGACAACTTCATACAATCTCCTCAGAATATGTTGACCACAAAATAAGAACTTTATGGTGAATAAGACAAAAATAATTTAAATTTTACACTGCAATGGCTCACTTTAGACGATTTACATGCATTTTGGTCATTGGTTTTTGCCTTGTTGCAAATGCCTTTGCGTCCGATTTCAATCATAGCGCCCAGACGGGTTTCCGCTATGGTCCCAACATGGCGTGGACTTTGTCTGGAAATACCCCCTTTGTCTGGGGCAAGTGGTTACCGCAGGCTTACGGTTCTCTCCACTATACCTGGCTTGAACCTCTGGATTTGTTGACCTATGGTGAAAAGTTGGGCCGAACCCCTTCTTACTGGCGCATGGACGCCGGCGTGGAAATTACTCCGTTCTATGGCGGATATCTGGCCGGTATCGGCATCCGCCCGTTCAAGTTCAACCCGCAGATTGAACTGAACATGACTTATGAAAGTTACCTGTACTTCAAGTCTAACCTGGAAATGGTCACTGCGGACGTAGAAGGCGCGGGTCGTATTGTTGAAACCTGGAATGCGGACTATATCACCAATAACGTGTATGGCGATGATGCTGAATTTGACTATGCCCAGCTGGTAGACATGAGCGCCCTGATAAGTTATTCTTTCCCCAGGGGTTCCGTTCTTGGGTTGTCTTTCCACTACATTCTGTCTGATGTGAGTACGGGGTATAACGGCAAGAGTTACGATTACAAGCGAAACATTCCCGTTTTCAGCAGAGACTTCCTATTTGAGGTTGAAAACTATGGCCGTGTGCCCTTGAATGAAAATTTTGCATTGCTGTACAGGACCACCTATTACAGAACGGGCTATTTACGTGAAGGCCATACTGTTCAGAAGGAATCCTTAAGTTACGGCAAGATGCTTTTGGGCGGTCACTTTTCCTGGAAGGATGGCCTCCAGAATATTTCCGTTGAGGTTGGGGCCTGGAACCGTTTCAAGGAACGCTTCTATGATGGTAGTCTGGCTCAGCAATTCCTGTTCCAGGTGGAATATGAAGGCTACTTCTCCTTCCCCTTCCACAGAAGCTATCAGGAATAAAAATCAGTAGAATATAATGTTGCCGGAAAAGTTCTTTCCGGTAATTTTTGTTTTAGCAGGTAGCTGCACGCCGGAAAAATCCTTCCATTCCTCGATCTCGTAGGTGCGATCATCGTTCCATCTCTTGACAGAAATGTTCTTGGGGAAGGGGATGGTATCAAGCGTCATCTCTGCCTGAGTTTCCGGGAATGCCGTTACCAGCGTATTGGGAACGCTGGCGGAGTCCGGACACAGGAACCAGCCGTTAGCCAGCAGTTCCAGATCGTCGTACTTTAGAGGCGTCTCGCCGATGTTTTCCCGCAGGTGGCGTGCGCCAATCTGACGCTTGGCTTTCGTCTTCCCGTAAACGACGTGACGAAATTCCCCCGCGGTTACGTACATCAGGGATTCTGAACCGGAGGCAATGACATAGAAGGTGTCCTGGGCGGCAGGATTGTGATGCCATTCCACGTCCACGGTTACGTTGTTCTTCTTCATGTTGACGTATTCACCCTTGAATTTTGCGGTCAGGGGAATTTCTGCCACCTGGTGGGTGCAGTGAGCTAAATCTTGACCGATGGAAAAAGAAGCAAGGACGCCGCAAACGAGAAGAGTAGACTTAAGCATATGACAAAAATAAAAAAAGAAAACTCCGGTCAATCCCAATGGCTAAAAAGAGAGACCGGAGTTTTGATCTAAGGAAGAAAGTTTGTTCTTACAGTGAGTTGGAACGACTGAGGCGGATTAGCCTTCGTCTGTGCTCAGTTCGATTTCGTCGTCAGCGGAGATAGCATCGCCTTCGTTCAGCTTGAACAGTTCCACGTCCTTCATGCTTTCGCGAATCTTCTGCTCGATTTCGTTGCAGAGTTCGGCGTTGTCCTTCAGGAACAGACGGGTGTTTTCACGACCCTGGCCGATACGTTCGTTGTTGTAGCTGAACCAGGAACCGCTCTTCTGGATGATGTCCAGTTCGGTTGCCAGATCCAGGATGGAAGCTTCGCGAGAGATGCCGCAACCGTAGAGAATGTCGAATTCGCACTGGGTAAAGGGTGCTGCCACCTTGTTCTTGACTACCTTGACGCGGGTGCGGTTACCGATGACGTCTTCACCATCCTTGATGGCTGCGATGCGGCGGATATCCACACGCTGGGTGGCGTAGAACTTAAGTGCATTACCACCGGTAGTGGTTTCCGGGTTGCCGAACATGACGCCGATCTTCATACGCAGCTGGTTGATGAACAACATGCAGGTGTTGGACTTGGAGAGAATACCGGTGAGCTTACGGAGGGCCTGGCTCATGAGGCGGGCCTGGAGACCGACGTGGTTGTCGCCCATTTCGCCGTTGATTTCGGCCTGGGGAACCAGTGCTGCCACGGAGTCAATGACGATGATGTCGATTGCTCCGGAACGTACGAGAGTTTCGGCAATGTCCAGAGCCTGCTCACCAGTGTCCGGCTGGGAAACCAGGAGGGATTCGATATCCACACCCAGCTTGCGGGCATAGACTGCGTCGAATGCGTGTTCTGCATCGATAAAGGCTGCCACACCGCCAAGCTTCTGGGCTTCGGCAATGGCATGGAGGGTCAGAGTGGTCTTACCGGAGGATTCGGGTCCGTAGATTTCGATGATACGACCGCGGGGGAAACCGCCTACGCCAAGAGCCATATCCAGCTGGATGCAGCCGGTAGGAATGACGGGAATATCTTCGACGGGCTGCTGGCCCAGTGCCATGATGGAACCCTTTCCATAATTCTTTTCAATCTGTGCAATTGCTGCTTCGACAGCTTTTGCCTTATCTGCGGAAAGGTTGCTAGTGGGGGTGTTGTTTGTCTTCTTAGCCATGATTGACTCCATTTTTTGTTTTTTCGTTTTCAAATATACTAACTAGTGTACTTTTGTGCAAGTGCTTTTTTGGTTAATTCTTTCCAAAAGCAGCTGCAACGCTATATACACGCTTTTTTCGCGTACATTTTTGCGATTTCCACTAAAATTTTTACAAAAAGCCTCATTTTGCAAACTGCTGGCGACACCGATCCATACGGTTCCCACGGGTTTGCCGGGTTCGGCACCTCCGGGACCTGCGATTCCCGTAGTGGCCACTGCCCATTCACAACCGAATTTCTTGCGGGCGCCTTCCGCCATTTCCTTGACGGTTTCTGCGCTGACCACGCCGTATTTTTCGATAGTGCTTGCGGAAACGTCCAGCAACTTGACCTTGATTTCGTTCTGATAGGCCACGATGCCGCCGGCAAGTACTGCGGAGGATCCGGGAATATCGACGATGGAGCTTGCGATGAGGCCGCCCGTGCAGGATTCGGCGGTTGCCATCATTTCGCCTTTGTTTTCCAGGGCTTCCTTGACGGCCAAAGCAAGATCGTTAATGGTTTCGAAGTTCATTGTTGTTTCCTTTGATGACTCAAATATAAAAACATTTAGTGTCAAAAAATGTCAGTCAATACTGACCGTAGAAAAAATACAAATTTTCTTAAAATTCAATACTTGCTTCGGTATTCCTGCAGGTCTCTTTCTAGGAATAATTCTATATTAGCGCCAATGTTTTCCCGTTCCTTTATCCATAGCCTGCTGGTAGCGCTGCTTGTTGCAGTGTCGGCTTTTGCCGATAGTCCGCTTCCCAAGGGGCATACGGGAATTGAAGCCATTGATACCCTGACCGTAAACGAATGGGATATTCCCACCGAACGAAACTCCCTGCCGCTTACCATGCTGCTCAGTGTGTTGCCTGGCGGTGGTCAATATTATACAGAACATTACGTCCGCGGGGGCTTCATTACGGGTATCGAGCTCCTGTTATTTTATGAAGTCGTCTATAATAAGGCGTATCAGTATGACCGCGTGCTGGAACAGGCGGCTCCGTTCAGGGATTCCGTTTCCCATTACACGGACCTGATCCGCAATGCGTCTACGAGGGATAGTATCGCTTTCTATCAGAGTAAGCGTCGTGAAAACGTGAACCGAGTCCGTTCCTTCAGCGACAAGAAGATGGAACAGGAAGACTTGCGCAAGGCTGAAACCGCTTGGCTTTACGGCCTACACCTATACAGCATGTTTGATGCGTTCGGTATTTGGTGGAACAACAATCACCGCAGCGTGGAACAGCGCAGCATGATGAAGGCGGTGCTGTGGGGCATTATCCCTGGCGCAGGCCAGATGTACAATGGGGACTTTGGAAAGGCGGGCCTTCTCTATATGGGGCTGATGGGGTCCGCTGTCAGTATCTGGACTTCCCAGAATATGGTGGAATACTATCTGGACCGCAAGCACTTGCAGGCGGGCGAAGGGACTTCTTCCGAAGAATATGAAAAATTGCAGGAACGCGTCACCTACTATCGCAAGAACCGAAACCAGTACATTTGGGTTAGTGCCTTACTTTATCTGTATTCTCTAGGCGATGCCGCAGTGGACGCTCTCCTGAGCGACTTTGACAATCCCATTCACCTGGCGCTCCTGCCCACGTTTAATGGCGGCGCTCAGGCTTTATTTACCTTTGACTTTTAGCCAATTTTTAGCGGCACCATCTGGATGCCGTCGTGAATCTTGGTATAGGTGCCGCGGTAGTGACCGTCGGCATTTCTCTTGAACTCGAACTTGGTCACCATGGCGTAGCTGAAAGCTCCTTCCACAAATTCGCTGTCGGGAAGTCCGCAGGCAAAATGCTGCAGGGACGCGATGACACCAGCGTGGCTGATCCAAAGGAATTCTCCATCGTCATCCAGGGTGTCCAGCAGAGATTCCACTCTCTTGTCGATGTCGTAGAAGCATTCGCCGTTCTTGAATCGGTATCCGCGAAGATCTGCGGCCCATCCGGCCATTTCTTCCTTGGGAACGGCGTCCATTTTCTGGCCTTCCCAGGATCCGAAGTTGATTTCGATGATTTCATCCCGCTTTTCGATGGGGAGGTTGACTACAGCGGATGCCTTCTCGGAAAGACGGAGGCAGCGCAGCAGCGGGCTGGAAAAAAGTCGTGTAGGCTTTGCGCCGGCGGCCACCAGAGCCTTCAGGGCGCCATCGCTTTCTTCTTCAAAAGTGGGGGAGACGTCAAAATCCAGGCGTCCGTAGCAGACGTCCTTAGGATTATAGGGCTTAGTGTGTCGGATTGTCCATAAAATCATGGGCCCAAAGATAAAAAAATAACCCGCTGGCTTGACCAACAGGTTATTAAAAAGAATCCTAGGTTACCTGAGCACATAAAAACTCGCAAGTCCGTTGCTGCTTTCGCCCTGGCGATTTGCCCGCAAATAGTCATTGCGCAGGACCTAGGACCCTGCAATATAGTAAAAGCTTGAATTTTTTTCAAGTCTGCATGTTTGAGACTGTTTTTGTGCAAACGAGCAGGTGTGGGCAGTCTGAATGATGACCTCTATCACAATAAACTGAGCAATCCGTTTTTTCTTTTGCAGATTTGTCCAAGAAAAATGACCTGCAATGTATATTTTAATAAACAAAGGCGTGTAACTTAGATGAATGAGTTGACAAAAACAAGAAAAAATTTGGAAACAAAATGAGGAATGTTTTTTACAGGTAGCAATTTTCTTACGATAAAATTACGTGATGTGGATCAACGAAATTTGAAAAAGAACGTAAAATTTTCGTTTCGGTAAAGAAAGTGTTGAAAAAATGTGAATTTTTACCACACTTTTACAACTTTCCGACCTTGCAATCATTGCGGACATTGTATGTTTTTTGTATTTTTTTTCGCACGGTTGTTTGGTAGGTGACGAATATTCCAAGTTGGAATAAGAGTTTTTGTAGAATCCGTTTATTCATCCAAGGAGATGTAATATGCGATTTGAAATAGGATTAGTCAAGAAACTTGCCATCGCTCTTGCTATGGTAGTCTCCGCTGGTGATGCGCTAGCTGCTAGCGTCTCGCCGATGTACTTTGCAAATGTCGGCTCGTCGTACTCGGTCAATTCCGAAAAGCAGGAAGCCTTCTGGACCGACTTGATGAAGTATAAGATCTTCGGTGCCCAAGGTATCTACTTCCTTGGGCAGAGTATCCGTGTCACGGATAAATCGGGTTGGTTTGGTACTGCCGCAGGTAATTTTGACATGTCCAGTGGTAATATGCATCATGTCATTGGTGGTCCCGTACTTATCGGTGGTAACATGATTATGAGTGATGGTACGGACAGCATCACTTCTGGACCTGTGCGTGTTTTGGGTAATATTACTATCCCCAGTGAAACGAACTGGAGGGGTACTGGAAATGTAACTGCTGGTTATCATTGTGTTGGTGGAACTATTGCCAACGAGTTTAAAAAGATTATGCGGGCTGATTCCAGCTATTCAAATGATGAATGTCCGACGGCTGTTCCTGTAATTAACTCGGATCTTCGAATCCCTTTACTGAATGCCGAGAAATCCTACGACAACGGCATTGATCTCAATAACGAAACTAAGAATATTGACATTCCGGCAGGTGAAGGCACTTATGATTTGTATCTCGATTACATTAATTTTGTCAACAAAAGTTACTTGAATATTAGAATGCCTAATAAGGGCCGCCTTACGCGAATCTTCCTGAAGAATGGTTTTCCTTCCATTACGTCTAATACACGAATTCGCGTTGTGTACATGAGCGAAGATGCTAGGTACAATAACTCCACTAAGGAATGGGCTTCTGGAACCAATACCTACGTAGATAACAAGAACTACGCAGGTAATTTGCTTTTCTACACAAATAAGGATATTGACTTTGATGCTTTGAGTTCTACTGATTCTATCCAGGGTTCTTTTATTACAACGGGAACTATTAACGTTAGGCAGTCCATGACATTGGCTGGTCAGTTGCTTGCTGATAAGGTGACAATTAATGCCTTCTTTGATGGTTCTGGTTTCCACTATGTTCCGTTTGATCCTCCTGAACTCGGTGACCCCGAAACCAATAGCTGGGGAACTTTGGAAGAAGGTATTAAAACTCCCCAGGCTCTTTCTGTTGTATTGAGTAAAGCTCCTGAAACAGATGTGTCTTTTAAATATTGCTTTGAATTTAAGGGAACCGAAAATAGAGATGCTGTAGATGAAAACGATGTTTATGCTAGTTTAGATGATATCGTTAAAGACGCTAATAGAATCGTATGTAATGGTGAAAGTGTTTTTGGTACAGCTACCTTTAAGGCCGGCAGTACCAAACTGAGCGAACCAATCGTTTTGACTGTTTTTGATGATGGCTTTGTTGAAAATGAGGAACATTTCTCCATTCACATTTTTGACTTGGAAGGCGCTGTCATGGCTGACCAGAGTCGTGAAGGTCGCTTTGACATTTCTATCAAGGATAATGATGATGTTCTTTCTGGTCAAGATGAATCTATTAATGCGACGGAAGACACTCCTTACATATTCGGTAAGAGTGATTTCACTGTTTTGACAAGAAAGGGTGAAACTTGGACTGGTGACTACTCTATCCGTATTTTGGAAGTTTCTGGTAAGGGCGCCTTGACCATTGATAAAAAGGCCGTTGAACTTGGCCGCAATATTCCTTCCAAGGATATCCTGGATGGTAAGTTGTTTGGTGGTCTTATTTACACACCTGCAGATAATGATTATGGTTCTGCTCGAGCAACCTTTACCTTTGTGGTTGTTCGTGGTGAAAACATCGTTTCTGAAGATACTTACACCATGACCATTAATGTGGCTCCGGTGAACGATGCTCCCGTTTTAAGTCCTGTTACTTTCAAAATCAAGGAAAATGTGGTTAGAGGTGATGTTAATGGGGACGACTATGCTACAGGTTCTTTGAGTGCTGTCATAGAAGACGTGGATGATGATGAATTTACCTACAAGTTTGACGATACCTTTGATGCAGAGAATACAGAGGAAAATTATAAGAAGGTTACTAGCCTTTATGATCTGGATCCTGTGACGGGTAAAATTGTTGTGCACGAAGATGCTGTGTTGAACTACGAATCTGCTGATAGCCTCCTGCAAATTCGCGTTGTTGCTACTGATAAGAGTTCTTCTACAACGGATTTGAGTGATGCAAAATCTGGTAAGACCATTATTACCATCCAGATGTTGGATGTGAATGAAAAGCCGGTCATGGATGCTCAGTCCTTTGAAATTCCTGAAAATTCCATAAAAGGAACCCCCGTTGGAACTGTAGTTGCGACTGATCCAGACCGTAAGACTGTTCCGTTTGGCCAGTTGGAATACGCTTTCCTTGAGGAAAATACTACGTTCGCAATCACTTCTAGCGGTGCTATTACGGTTCTTGATGGCTCTAAGTTGGATTATGAAAAGGTGAAGTCCTTTACCTTTGATGTTGTCGTTAGCGACAAGGGCACTCCTTCTCTGAAGGATACTGCAACAATCACTGTTAACTTGATTGATGTTAATGAACCTCCTGTTATCCCCGATGATGGTAAGGATCATTACGATGTTAAGGAACATTCCAAGAAGGGTTCTGTTGTTACGAAGATTGAATTTACGGATGAAGACAATGCTGACGCAAAGGTTTCTGATTTCGTTCCGACGCTGACTGATAACAAGAAGGTGTCTGGTAAGGTCAGTGCTGAAGATTTGTTTGCTC
Organism: Fibrobacter sp. UWEL; assembly: GCF_900142535.1. Taxonomy (NCBI): domain Bacteria; kingdom Pseudomonadati; phylum Fibrobacterota; class Fibrobacteria; order Fibrobacterales; family Fibrobacteraceae; genus Fibrobacter; species Fibrobacter sp. UWEL. Next base: position 23,163 of record NZ_FRBE01000005.1, on the reverse strand, counting down.
TTTCCATTGAAAAGGATGATGATGGAAAGTTCTTTATCGTAGTTTCTGTCAAGGACAGCGCAAAGCTGAACTATGAAGACCTGGCTACAAATATGGACGAAAAGTCTTTCCCCTATGATGTAACCATTTCTTTGAAGGACCAGGCTGGTGCTACCGGTTGTAATGAAGTTTCTATTGATCGTAAGTTGAACGTTATCGATATTAACGAAATTCCTTCTACTAAAGACGCTTCCTTCAATCCGAAGGAAAATATTGCAGCAGGCACTATCATCGGTACTGTCGAGGCTTCTGATCCGGATATCAAGAACGTGAAGTTCAGCACTCTGAGCTACGAAGTGATTGACGATGTTCCGTTCAAGATGGATAGCAACAAGGTCGTGGTTGCTGATTCCAAGGCTTTGAACTATGAAAAGGTAACTGAATTCTACTTCGACGTCCGCGTAACGGATGGCGGTGGCCTCACTGATATTGCTACCGTCTACGTGAAACTGACCGACGAGGAAGAACCTCCTGAAATCATCATTGTTCCGGAATGTGATCCTGCTAAGGAAATCTGTCACACTTGCGACGCAATGATTGAAGATTGTGACGATCCGGACGATCCTCCTGACACTACCTGCACCGAAAATTGCGGCTATGTCAAGAACGATACTGTCTACGTGAACGTTCGTGAAAATAGCGCAACGGGTACCAAGATCCTGGAATACTATGTCAAGGATGAAGATGCTGGTGACCTGCAGTCTATGGAAGTATCCTTCAAGGATATGAACAAGTCTGGCTCTGACACTCTGTTCACTATTACTCCGGCTCTGATTAAGGATGATAAGGGCTTCAAGTTCATCCTGACCGTTACCGACGGCGATAAGCTGGACTACGAAAAGACGAACCATGTTCATGTTCTGACCATCACCGTTAAGGATGATGCAGGTTTGACTGACAAGATTGTTCGCGTCATCAACATTGTTGACGTTAACGAACCTCCTTACATTGTGAAGGATGAATTCGACCTGAATGAACACAACAAGGTTGGTGCTGTGGTGGGTACCATCGAATGGGGTGACGACCGCGATATGGACGGCGTTTCTAACCCGGCATTCCGCGACAACCGCGTGGTGGCTGTGGATGGCGCTACCGACGTCTTCGATGTGGACTCCATGGGCGTAATCACTGTCAAGAAGACTTTGAACTACGAAACCGACGATACCACCTACACCTTGAATGTGAAGGTTGAGGATAAGAACGATCCTACTCTGAGTTCTTCCGAAACCATGATTATCCATCTGAAGAACGTGCTGGAAACTCCGGTGATTACTTCTACGGAATTCACTATTGCTGAAAATCCGGCTGACAGAGCTGTGATTGGCACTCTGACTTCCGAAGATATGGATGACCTGAAGAACGAAGAAAAGCGTACTTACACCTTGATCGGTACTAGCGACTACGTAAAGGTTACCGAAGATGGTGAAATCGTTGTAGTGAACAAGGATAAGTTTGACTTCGAAAAGATCGAATCCTTTACCATCAAGGTTAAGGTGACCGACCCGCAGAAGGTTTCCTCCGATACTACCGTGACCATCAAGATTACCGATGTGAACGAAGCTCCGAACCTGGATGACAAGGTCATTACGGTTTCCGAACACACTGCTCCGAAGACTGACATTGATACTCTGAAGGCAACTGATCCGGATACCAAGAAGAAGGAATTCCGCGACCTGACTTACACCATCGTTGATGGTGATACCAGCTTGTTCAAGGTGGATCCGAAGACTGGTGTGGTTACCCTGAAGGATTCTCTGGATTACGAAACTGCTAAGGAACATATCCTGAAGGTTGAAGTCAACGATGGCGAATTTGCAGACACTGCAAAGATTACCGTGGCTGTTGAAAACGTGATTGAAAGATCCGTGGTCGAAATCCAGATGGTTGACGATGGTGACTCCGTGTTCGTCCGTCCGGACTCTGTCTTTACCAACCGTCCTGATGTGACCATTTGCTGGACTGAAGATGCCAGGGATTACTGCCAGGATACTACTTTGACCGAAGGTATCCACACCATTATCAAGACCTATAAGGATCCGAAGAAGGATTTCGCAGGTGCTGATACTGTGGTTATCCAGCTCAGCACTTCTGCTCCGCAGGTCATTATCTCTGCCAAGGCAGATGATCTGGGTGATGGCGGCATCTTTACTCTGGATGAAACCGTAATTGCTGGTGATACCAACATTTACGTGAAGGACTCCAAGAACGACATTAAGGTGACTATCAAGGATCCTGTGAACAAGAAGGATTCTTCCTTCACTGTGAAGCTGGATCTTGAAACTGTGAACGTTTCTAGCAAGGATCTGGAATCCGTATCCTCTGTGCTGGATCAGGGCAAGCTTACTCTGAACGAAAATCCGAAGATTCCCGCAAGCCGTACTCCGGTGAACGGTTCCGAAGTGAGGGTTGACTACACTGAAGAAGTGAATGGCAAGACCGTCACCGTGACCTACTACACCGATAAGAATGGTGAAGTGCTGAAGACTCCGGTGATTATCGATGGTAAGGTTGACTCTATCGAAGTGATTACCGTCTCCTACAAGACCGAGATTGGCGGTAGGGAAGTGGTTGTTTCTTACCAGGCTGATGCAGTTACCGGCCAGGTGCTGAACGTTGCTTCTGATGGCGCCCTGACCACCGACGACAAGATTGAAGTCGCTGTCGTTCCTGATGGCAAGCCCAGCGAATCCGATACTACCGTTTCTAAGACTACTGACGTGAGCGTCGGTTCCTTCAAGGTGACCTACGAATACGAAGACGAAAAGCACAACACTGTAGTTGTGACCTACACCGTCGACGAAAAGGGTAACATCGTGAAGAATGCAGACGGCGACATTGGTTACAATGTTTCCTACACCTACGAAAACAAGTTCGGCAATGCCGCAACTCAGTCCGTGTTCATCGTTCTCGACCAGACTCCGCCGGTTGTTAAGATCGTAAGCCCGGTCATGATGGAAAAGATCCGCGCCAACTCTGTGGAAGTTGTCTGGACCGTTAACGGTGTCGTTCAGGATACCTTGACCCTCCAGGGCCTCAAGAAGGGCTTCCAGAAGATCAAGCGTGAATACCGCGACAAGGCTGGTAACGTTGCTGCAGACTCCGTCACTGTTCAGGTGAAGGATGCTAAGTCCATGGATATTGAAGTGGTCGAAGCGGTAACCGAAATGGATCTGGAAAAGGTTGAAGAATACTACGCTTCTAATCCGCCGAAGAAGGGTGAAACCTTTGCTATAAGCGTTGAAAATCCCTCTACTGGTAAGGAATTGGAGGTTCTGACTGGCGGCAGCTATGGCCAGGAAGAAGGTTCCTTCGATACTCCGTATCCGGGTGTTGAAGGCAATGGCCACCTTGGTCCTACCGTGGCTATGGAAATTCGTCTGCCTGTGGTAAACGATGTGGCTGGCCTTGCAACCTTCGATGACTTGGTTCTCTCTGATGGTACTATCTCTAGCCGCGGCGTGAACAGTGACCGATGCAAGACTGCTGACGAATATGAAGCTATGGGTCTGGATGTGGATTCCCTGGCTCAGGATACCACCGTTTGCGTGAAGTTCACTCAGGAACAGTACGTTGAAAAGTACTGCGAAGACGACTTTGACATCAGTGGCGATCTGAGCAAGATCAACATGTACACTACCAAGATGCATGCTAAGGTCTGGATCTACACCTCTCTGGGTGGCTTCGTTGACTACTACGGCTTCAAGATTGATCTTGATGATCCGGAATACACGGACAAGGCTGGTGTCTTGAACATGTACTTCGAACAGAAGCCGGATAAGGATGGCGAAGTCCGTACGGAAGATGGCCGCGTGCTGTCCACCGGTGCATACCTCTACAAGGTGGAAGCCGACATCCGTGCAAAGCTGCGTTGCTCTCTGCCTCCGTTCGAACCTAAGGCCAACGGCGCTGGCAAGATGAAGGGTCAGGTTCTCAAGAAGTCTGACGAACTGCTGAAGCCTTTCGGTTACAAGAGACCGGTTAAGAAATAAGCGGAAAAATTTGATTAAAGAGCTCGGCTAAGCCGAGCTCTTTTCGTATAAAAACGTAAATTAGGTCAAAAAAGGATTTTATTATGGGTATTGAAGAACGTTCTACGCTTGTGTATTCTACTGAACTGGGTGGTCGCGTGAAGCAGGAAAAGCCCAAGGCCGAACGTCCCAAGGGGGATGGAACCGTACGTATCCAGCTGAAACGCCTGGGTGGCGGCAAGATGGCGAGCGTTGTAACGGGTATCCCTCTGGACGAGGATGAACTGAAGGAACTTGGCCGTCAGCTGAAGCAAAAATGCGGTGTAGGAGGTTCTGTGAAGGACTTTACCATTGAAATTCAGGGTGATAAGCGCAATATTTTAAAGCAGGAACTGGAAAAGAAGGGCTATACCGTCAAATTGGCTGGCGGCTAGTTGTTCTAAATCACCTGTTGAAAAAATTTCTAAACACTTTGGTCGAAAATAGGCTATTTTCTATACCGTATAGAAAGAAATGAGGGCTTATGTTCGAAAAGTGTTCTTTGCTTCATGGTTTGGCCGTCTTGGCCCTGGTTCCCGCAATGGCTTACTCTGCACCTGCTGCAGGTAAGGTTCGTTCTGTATTGGGCACTGTTGAACGCCAGAAAATTAGCCAGAATGACTGGAGTGCCCTTCGCGCTAACGCTAACGTTTTCCAGTCCGACAAGGTCCGTACAGGTGAAGCTTCCGAAGTGATCTTCAACCTTCCGGATGGTAGCTCCATTACCATTGCTGAATTTGCCGAAGTTGAATTGGCAACTTTGCTGCAACCCAACGACAAGGGTGGCTTCGAAACTCGAATCGACATCAAGAAGGGCCACATCAACTTTGCTGTCGAAAAGCTGAAACAGAAAAACTCTACCTTTAAGTTCAAGACGGGTACCGCAACCGCATCTATTCGCGGTACGGAAGGTTATGTGGGCGGTGAAGGCGTGTTCTTCGCAGGTCTTAAGACCGGTAAGTTGGAAATTATCCCCGAAGGTCATGATACTCCCGTTAATATCGTAGCCGGCGAAACTACCTTCGGTAAGGATTCCCTGGTGGTTGTGAAGTTGGCTTCCTCCGGTCATCCTCGCTTTGCCAAGAAGTTGAGTGTCTTGCTTGCCGATCCTTCCAAGGATATGAACACCTTGATTGCTGAAGTCCAGAAGGCTGACTCCACTTTCCAGCAGCAGCTGAAGGATGAAGCCGATAGTGCCGCAAAGGCTTCTCTGCCCGAAAATGGCTTTGAGCTGACAACCTCTTCTCCCTTTGAAGTTTGCTCTCAGGGTCTGGAAGTGGGCGGTCTCTATCGCACCACGGACTCTAACGCCACTTTGACCGTGAAGGTGGGCAATAGCTATCAGTCCAGCAATCTCGTGACTGCTGCCGACGGTGTTCCCCATACCTTTATGCAGAAGATTTCCGTGTCCGACGAAAATGGCCTGTGGAATGCGGATAAGGCTACCATTACCTTTATGGGTGGCGGCGTGACGACTTCCAAGACGGTGGACCTGAAGGTGAATAAGAGCTGTGGCGATGTGAACACCAAGGCTCCTTCTATAGGACTGACTTCTTACGACTCCCTTCGTTGCTCAGCCAATATTTCCATTGGTGGCATGCAGAATGATGCGGGTATCTTTGTCATGGAAGTGGATGGTGCACCTGTGTCCCAGGATGCCATTACCCGTAACGCCCAGAAGCGCGTGAAACTGAAGAATGGAAGTCACGAATACGTGATGAGGGCGGAAGACCAGGCGGGCAACAAGGCGGAAGTCTCCCGTGTGATGGGCTGCTATCCCATGAAGCGTTTCAACGTCGAAGTTTCTGGTGGTACAAAGGAATTAGTGACTGCTCCGCCTAACCGTCCGGAAGGCGATACTCGCCTGATGAAAACATTGCAATTTAGAATAAAGATTCCTGAAAATAGCCCCGAATATTTGTACAAGGTTGTTGTCAAACAGAATGGAAAGACTATATTACAAGAGACCCTTTCCCAGATCCAGAGCCTGGATTACCAGCTGCCTGTGGAACTGAATCGCAATATGACCAACAGCCTGGAAATCGAAGTTGTTCATAAGAGCGGGTTCAGAGCTAAGGCCAAGAAACTTTACGAGGTCTCGCCGAAATGATTTTAAGAGTTGTTTCTGTAACAGCACTACTTGCAATGGCACTCCATGTGAGTGCTTTTGCTGTTGATAGTGAATATGTCAAAGGTGGCATTTTAAGTGGCTTTTTGAAAAAAGGAACCTCTCCTTACCTGGTTAAGGAGACGATTGTTGTCCCGAAGGGAAAGGCTCTTGTCATTGAAGCGGGTACTGTTCTGGAATTTGAAACCGGGACCGGCCTGGATATTCGTGGTGGCTCTCTGGCCATTATGGGTCAGACCAATAGCCCCGTGGTATTCAAGGCCAAGGATTCCCGTTGGAACGGTGTTTCCGTAACTGGGAATAACAATGCTGACGTTCAGGATTTGATTATTAAGGATGCGGAGTACGGTATCTCCGTTGAAAATGGTTCCTTTGAGATGATGGGTGTAACCATTGACAATCCTGCACGTATTGGCTTGCATGTGAAGAACGCCTTTGTGAATGCGCAATGGATTGACGTGCTCAATAGTTCCAATGTGGGTATCTGGGCATCCAAGGGCTCCAATCTGAAACTTTCTGGCGCCAGAGTGGAAAAGAACCGCATTGGCTTGCTGGCTACAGATAGTTCCTCTTTGAACATTCGCTCTACGAACATCCGTCTGAATGACGTGGGTGTCTTTATTCAGGGTGAAAATCAGACTGTGCAGAATGGCTTGCTGGTGGAAGACAACAAGATTGGTCTCGCTTCTGCTGAACGTCCCGATCCTGCTTTCAAGAAATCCGTGACCCGTCAGAATGACCGTCGACTTCTGAGAAATGTGGCAATGTTGGAACCCACCTTGGGTGAGGAACCTGAAAATTCCTACGCAAGTGAATTGACCGCTATGGAAGCGGAAGTTGCTTCTGAATCGGGCTGGAAGGTTTCTGGCAATGTAATCCTTGACTTGGGTTACCATGAAGTCCTTACTTACCGCAACTATCATGCAGATATGATTGTGGGCGAGGATACCATTTATCATGGAGATCACTTCAAGAATTATTTCCAGACTCCGGGTCTTTTTGCAAACTGGATTGCAGACGTGGTGATGGAATCTGACGATGGCCGCACCTTTGAAATCGCCTCTGACATTTCCAGCGACAAGTGGAACAACTTTAACGTTCATTCCTTCTTGGCTTCCTATTCTGATGATTTCCAGAAAATGGTTCTTGGCCATCAGTTTGTCAGTAGTGATGATCTTGCCATGGCTGGCGTTAGCATGCTGGGCGCTTCTTATGAACTTCAGCTTTTCAAGAATGCGGCCAAGATGCCTATGTTTGAAGTTACTGCCTTTGGTGGCGAAGTTCAGGCTCCCAAGGTGGTGGGCACTAAGGATCGCGACATTTATAACGAATATATCGATGATGGTGAGGCTGTCGCCCAGAAGATGGTTCTTGGTGCTAAGGTTCTCTGGAATATGCATCGCCGTTTTGATGGAGCCTTAGGTTTTGTAGGGAGTAAGGACTATCTAGAAGATCCCTTCCTGAGAGATGGTATGACTGAAAATGCGAATACCTCCACTCCTGTTCTGACTTCTAGAACCTTGTTTGCTGAAGGTAATTGGCTCATGTATCCGGGCGATATCAAGCTGAATGGCCAGGTGGCTATTGGCGTTGCTGATACTGCTAATGCCGCAGCCATCCGAGCAATGAACAGTGTGTTTGAAGCTGAAGGTCTTGATGTATCTAATTTCAGCTTGTTGAATCGCCTGATGAAAAATCCCTCAGCTGTTTATTCCTTGAGCCAGGCTGAATTGGAAACCATCTTTGGGGACAATTCCATGATGACGGTTTCCGACATGAGGAAGAAACTGAGTGAACTTCTCGCGCTGGCAAAATCTACCGTAAGAGATTACAAGACTACGGAAGTACGTCCTTCTCATGGCGAATTCTGGGATCACAGAAACTGGGCTATGGCGGGGTCCTTTGAATGGTCCAACGAGAATACCTTTGTGGAAGGTTACTTCAAGTATGTGGGCGCCGGTTATTATAGTGCAGGCTCTGCGGACCAGCTCCAGAATACCCGCTTGTATGGTGGTAACCTGAAGCATCGATTTACCGATTTCTGGAAACTGAATTTCGGTTACGACATCAATGTTGAAAATGCCTACGATGGTGGAAACGGCTATAATATCTTTGGCTTGGGTGAAGGCGATAAGTGGGGCCTGTCTGGCGCTGACGACAAGTGGCTGGAAACTCATAGCCAGAAGGAAAACCGTACTCTCTATATTCATGATGGTTACTTGAGTAACGAATTCAAGATCATGGACAATCTGGCCCTGTTTGTGAAGTATGGCTTTAACTATCGTACTCGTAGCACTTCCTTGAGACTTCACGCTAACTACGAAGCCGCATCTGGTATTTATGACGATAGCTGGTTCAGCCCTCGTTCTGGGAAGGCTAATGTTTCCTTTGAGGCTAATGGCGACACCATCAAGCTTGACTCTGCTAGATGGGCTAAATACCAGGCCTTGCAAGATGAAGACTATCTGGCCTCCATGTTCGAAGAAAAGCTGCTGAAGCATACTGTGGAATTGGGCGTGACTTACAAGTTCCCCAAGAACATCTTGAAGGTTGGTGGCGTATGGGTCTATCGTACGGACTTGTCTGAATTCGGTGATGATGACTTGCTGGATGGCTTTAACTTCTCCGACGAAACCTATGGCATTCTGGGTTACTACTTCCATGGTGGTGATTACTTTGAACAGCGTTATCCGATTTCCTTGACAACGACCTTGGAGAATGTGCGTAATACCATTAGCTTCATGCCTCGCTACAAGATTTATAATCGCGATGACATGACGGAATTCGAATGGAATATTTCTGATAATCTGTCTTTCCCGCTGGTGAAGGACTTTATGGAAATGACCCTGAATGGATCTTTCCGTCAGAATATTATGAATCGTTCTGATGAGGGTGAGGATGAAGATGAAATGGAAATTGATATTACTGGTTCTGTTGCTTTGCGCGTGCATCATACCGCAACACTCTTTACGGACTGGACGGTGGGTACTGTAATGGACTACAGACCGGACAATCGTCCTGACCAGTACAAGGACCTCTATTTCATCCTCTCTCTGAATTATTCCTTCTAGTATGCTACATATTGGTTGTCACTTATCTTCGACGGACGGTTTTCTCGCTATGGGTAAAACCGCCCTTTCTATTGGTGCGGATACTTTCCAGTTCTTTACCCGAAACCCTCGTGGTGGGGCGGCAAAACCCTTCGACAAGAATGACGCCGCGAAGCTTTCTGAACTGATGGAGGCGAACAACTTCGCTCCTATCCTGGCTCACGCTCCCTATACGTTGAACGCCTGCGCCGCAGATCCGGGCCTGCGTCAGTTTGCGGAAGATGTGATGGCGGATGATATTTTCCGTATGGATCATTTTGCGGAGGCCATGTATAACTTTCACCCGGGTAGCCATGTGAAGCAAGGTCCTGAAGTGGGCATCGAGTTCATTTCTTCCATGCTGAATCGCCTGCTGAAACCGACCCAGAAGACGACCGTCCTGCTGGAAACCATGGCGGGAAAAGGCTCTGAGGTGGGACGCAACTTCGAGGAAATTCGTGCTATTTTGGACCGAGTGGAATTGAAGGATAAGATGGGCGTTTGCATGGATACTTGTCATGTTTTTGACGGTGGCTACGATATTGTGGACCATCTGGACGATGTGCTGGAACAGTTCGACAAGGTCATCGGCTTGAATAAACTGAAGGCGATTCACCTGAATGATAGCAAGAACCCTATGGGCAGCCACAAGGACCGTCATGAGGTCATTGGAGGCGGTTTCATTGGGTTGGACGCGTTGGTAAGGGTGGTGAACCATAAGTCATTGCGGGATTTGCCGTTCTTTTTGGAAACTCCCAATGAGCTGCCGGGATATGCCGCTGAGATTAAGTTGATGCGGTCGCGGTTCTTGCGGTAAACGTTTATTTGCTTAAGGAGTCTGCCTGGCGGGCTCCTTAAAATGTATTCTTAGGATATGAATTATCCTGTTCGCTACAATCATTTGGGGTATACGCCCGAGGCTTCTAAAACCTTTTTTGTGGATGTGAATGCATTTCCCTGCAAAGGTTCTTTTAGCATTCTAGACGAACAGGGAAAGGTTGTTTTTGAAGGCTCCCTGAGGGAAGGCTCCTTTGGACATAAGGGCATTTGCGATTACTCTGGAGAAACCTTGTGGACCGGCGATTTTTCTGCTGTGAAAGAACCGGGTTCGTATCGCATTATGGTTGTGGGGAAGGACGGTTCCCAGTTTAAGACGGAACGGTTTGAAATCTCAAACAGCTGGATTCTCGCCCAGGCCAAAGCGAATATCAAATCCTTCTTCTACCAGCGTTCCGGCGTGGAACTTAAGGCGGAATTTGCGGGGCCCTGGGCCCGTCCTGCGGCCCATTTGGATGACAACATTGGATTTCATCCCATGATGGAGCGAGACGGCTCCTGGAATGCTCATGGCGGTTGGTATGATGCTGGCGACTATGGCAAGTACATCGTGAATGGAGGCATTTCCGTAGGGACTCTTTTGCTGGCGTGCCAGATGGCACCTGATGCAGCTGCGGTGAATGTGGGTGGAACATTTGATTTGCCCTATAGCCTTAAAGAAGAAACCCGATTTGAACTGGAATTTTTCCTGCGTATGCAGTATCTTGACGGCGGCGTTTTCTTTAAGGTAACTCCGGAACGTTGGGATGGCTTTATTTCGCCTCATGATTCTGACATGCTGCAAAAGCGCTTGGTGCTGGGAAAGTCCACCACATCCACCTTGAATTTTGCTGGCGCAGTGGCGCAGGCTTCTTGCGTTTTCCGTAAGGATGATAGGGCTTTTGCAGATTGCTGTCTGGACGCCGCCATCAGGGCCTATGGCTGGGCCGTTGAAAATCCCGCGGTAGGGTGGCCTCGCAATACGGAAGGAAGCGGCGGCTATGGCGATGAACATTACGATGACGAATTCTTCTGGACTCGTGCGGCCTTGTTCTGTGCCTTAAATGCTGCAGGACGTTGTGACGATTCCCTCTGTGGCGAAGTCCGCAAGATGTTGCCTGCGGATATGGATAAAAATCCGGCTTTCTTTGGAATGGACTGGCGCGATACCCAGAACATGGGGTGGGCTTTGCTTGCCTTGCAGGAATACGATCGCGAACTGCAACAGCGTGCCCAATGGATGCTGGATGGCGTTGCAGGTGAAATTCTGAAGAAACAAAACGAAGACGCCTATGGACTTTCGATCCGCAAGTTTATTTGGGGAAGCAATGGCGAAATTGCCAATCATGCCTTGACTTTGCTGATAGTGAACCAGTGGAAAAAGGATGATGTGTTAAGATCGGCTAGTCTTGAAATGATGCACTTCGTGTATGGACGCAATCCGGTAAATACTTGCTTTGTCACTGGTGCGGCCTGGAGTTCACCCATGCATCCCCATCATCGTCTGAGCCATTCAGATGGAGTGGAAGAACCGATCCCAGGCCTTGTGGTAGGCGGTATCAATGCGGATCGACAGGACGGTCATCGCGCGCCCCATTATCCCAGCGATTTGCCGGGTTTGTCCTATACGGATGAACGTTGTTCTTTTGCGAGCAATGAGATTGCCATCAACTGGAGTTCTCCGCTGACGGCGGTGCTGCTACTTCTTAGCTGAAGATTCTTTCTTTGTTGAATCCTTCTTATCGGATTCTTTCTTGGAATCGGTTTTTACGGAATCCTTGGCGGGTTCCGTTTTTTCCTTGTCTAGCTTTTCTGTGTTGACCTTTGCGGTGTCAGTTGCAGAGGTGTCTGCAGATAGTGTAGTCTTGATTTTTTCCTGAACCTTGGGAATCAAGGATTGGAGATTGACTACGGGATTCTTGCGCTGTTCGTATTCCTTCAGGGAGACGATAGGCTTGTAATAGGCGGAATCGCCTGCGGTCAATTCGCCTGCAGGCCACAGGTCAATGAATGATGCTGCGGTGGCCAGCCATTCGCGAAGCCAGTTTTTGCGGGACTCGCGATTGGAATACCAGCTATCTGCAGTAAACTGATAGTGATGAATGTCTACAGTCTTGTATACTGGCGTTTCGCCGGAGAGAGTTTCGAAAATCCTCTTGACTCGATGGGTGGCGGGAGCGCTGGTGAGCAATAGGACTGTATCTGCCTTATGCTTCTTGAGCCAGGGAATAATCGTGTATGCTTCGCCGATGGTGGATGCATCATCGTGAGGTGCCAGGAATACAGCGGTACTGTCGAAGGCTCCCTGCTGCATAAATTCGTCGGCGTAGAATTCAGCGTTGTTTCGATTGCGCAGACAGCGACGTCCCAGAATCAAGACTGAGTCTACCTTCCCATTGGCAAAGAGGTTGGCGGCAAAATCCGTACGTTCCAAGTCTGCGGATTGCCCATCCAGGATGGCAACCCACTTGGCGTGTTCGAATTCGTCGTCGTCCACAAGCCAGTGACCGCTTTGTGTCATGATCAAGTAAAAAACGATGATGGCGAGAACTGCAATTGCTGCAGCGATGCTTTGGGCAAGACGTCTTGCACGAATTTGCTTTTTACTGAGAACTTTGGACACGTAAATCTCCGGATCGTTTAAGGTTCCGTCTTGTAAAGAACGGCGTCTTCGCCATCGGAATAATATTTCTTGCGGGTGCTGTAAATCTTGAACTTGTTCTTTTCGTAGAAGCGTCTGGCCTTTGCGTTTCCTTCACGGACTTCCAGAAAGCAGCAGTCCCCGCCTGCAAAGTCCAGCAGAGCAAAGCCTGCGTCAAGCAGTTGTTGTCCAATGCCTTTTTGCTGTTGGTTACTGCGTGTGGCGATGCTTAGCAGTTCTGAGTCGGGACCCATGATGTGGAAGATGGAATAACCCAAGATTTCCTTAGGGGCTTCGCTGGCTGTTGCTTCACTTTCGTAGACGAAACAGGCGGCGTAGGTTGCCTTGATCTCGCTGGTAAACTGCTTTTCGTTCCATTCCTGAAACTGCAGTTCTTCCTGAATTGCAAGAACTGCGGGAATGTCTGCAATTTCCATTTTGCGAATAGGCATTCTACTCTCGGGCGGTTACTTCAACTTCTCAAAATAGGACGGCTGAATGTAGTTGGCTTCCTGAATGAGGCTTGCCTGTTCGGAGGTGAACAGCGGTGCCCACAAGTTAAGGGGTTTGCCTGCGTCCAGGACTTGTTTCACCTTCAGTTCTTCAAAGAGAACCTTCAGGGTTTCATCTGCGGTGGCGGGTTCATCCACCACTACAACCTTCAGGTCTGCTGCAGCCTTCAGACGTTCCACTACTTCTGCGGTTTCAATAAAGCTTTCATCTGCCTTGCCGTTGACGGTCTGACGCAAGTACCAGTAACCAGGACGTGCGCGGATCACTACGGCAACGCTTTCCTTACTTGCGGATTCTGCAGTACCGAAACATTCTAGCGCTTGAAGAGTGCTGACTCCAAAAAGTTCGCGCTTGCCGCTAAAGCATAAGCCCTGGCAGAAAGCTACACCGGTACGGAGACCGCTAAAGGAGCCGGGACCAACGGTAACAAGAACTCGCTTGATGTCATCCAGCTTGGCGTCTACGCGGGTCAACAGCTCGTCGAGAAGGGCGGATGCGGTTTCGCCACGGGCGGTAACGTCCACAGTTTCCTGGTACAAGCCAGAAACACTGTCGGACAATCCCATGGAAATCCCCTTGCGGGAAGTATCTACAAATAAGTCTAAGTTCATCTTTATGCTAGATCCCCGGTCAAGCCGGGGATGACACGTAAGGTTTATCTCTTGATGTACAGGCTCTTTTCGATGATCATATCGATGAGCTGGCTGTAGGTAATGCCGTTGCAAGCAGCCTGCTGGGGCAAGAGGCTGGTGGGAGTCATGCCGGGCAGGGTGTTGGTTTCGATAGCGAACAGTTCGCCGTCCTTAGTGATACGGACGTCGGTACGGCTGTAGCCTGCACCGCCCAGAGCGTAGTGAGCCTTCTTCACCAGTTCCTGAATACGTTCGGTCAGTTCCGGAGTAAATTCTGCGGGGGTCACTTCCTTACATTCGCCATTGTACTTGGCTTCGTAGTCAAAGTATTCGCGGGTGGTCATGCGCATTTCGGTCGGCGGCAGGGGCTTTTCGCCTTCGATGTAGCCGCAGCTAGCTTCGCCACCTGCAATGAACTTTTCGAACAGCAAGCGGTTGGTGTCCTTGTAAAGGTCCTGAACAATCTTGCCGGCTTCGTCCATATCCTTGGCGATGCCGATACCGATGGAGGAACCGCCCAGCGGGTCCTTGATGACGAGCGGGAAGCCCAGTTCGTCGGCAACGTTCACCAGAACATCGCCTGTAAATTCGTGCTTGAATACCACGCGGTAGGGCGGGGTAGGAATGCCGTTGGCGCGGTAGATTTCCTTGGACTTGATCTTGTCCATGGCGAGGGCAGAAGCCAGGAGGCCGCAACCGGTGTAGGGAATGCCCCAGTTTTCGAGGAGAGCCTGCACATGGCCGTCTTCGCCCCACTTGCCGTGGAGAGCGAGGAATGCGATGTCAGCGTCCGGCAATTCAGAGAGGGCCGGGTTCTTCTTGGTGTTTGCTGCAGTGCCTTCCAGACCGCGGAAGTAGTTCACGCTGAAGTTGTCCTTCTGGTAGGGGGACAGTTCGCGGGAAGACCAGTGCCAGGTGCCATCCTTGTCGATGAGAACCGGGTGAATGTTATACTTGTCGGGATTCATTGCGCGGACAACACCAGTGCCGCTGACAACAGAAACATCATGTTCGGTGGACGGACCACCCATCAAAACGAGAACGCGCATACGTGCCATTGTAAGCCTCTTTGATAAAAACTTTTACGTGAATAATGTAGTTAAAACAATGGCTGTTGAATGGTAAATTCTAGCGGTAAGTTGCCCGTTGCACCAAAAGGATTATATATTTCTATCAGCAAAATTGAGATGAGGTAAAAAATGAAGGTTTTTGTTACCGGGGGAACTGGGTTTATTGGTCATTATGTGGTTAAGGCTTTGATTGCCCGAGGCCACGAAGTGGTTGTTGCTACTCGTCATCCGAACAAGGTGCCTTCCATGAAGGCTCAGCCTGGCGTTACCTTTGTTGAATGTGCTCTTACCGATTTTGAAAAGATGGCGGAAGGTCTCAATGGCTGCGACGCCTGTATTCATGTTGCGTTGGGCTGGGGCGATACTCCGTCCGCCATGCTCATGAACGATACCCGCGCAACAGTGAACCTGCTGGAAGCTTCAGCCCGTGCTGGTTGCAAGAAGTTTATTTATACCTCCAGTACAGCTGCCATGGGTCGTATTCGCCCCACCATGCGTGAAGTGACCAGCAATTTGCCTATGGATCTTTATGGTGCTACTAAGGCCGCTGGCGAAGCTTTTGTTCTTGGATTCACTCATGGTTACGGATCTCAGTTCCCTGAAGTGAAGATGACTCGCAATATCATTCGCCCGGGGTATACTTTCGGTAATCCCGCTTGGAGCGATGGCTGTTGCCAACCGGACCGTCGTTTCTTTACGATGGCTCAGGCCGTTAAGGAAGGCCGCGACATTAACATCATCAAGAATGATGGAACCCAGTTTATTCATGCTAGCCATCAGGCAGAACTTTACATGAAGGTTCTGGAATCCGACAAGAACGAGGAAATCTACCTGGGTCTTAGTGAATCCTGGATGAGCTGGAAGGAAATTGCCGAAATGATGATTTCCCTAAAGCCTGGCACCAAGACCAAGATCGTGGAAACCGATTTAGGTTGGTCTGATGAGCCCACCTTGTTTGAGGTTACCAAGATCAAGGATCAGTTTGGCCTAGTGTTCGATGCTCGCGACTTCATGCTGGATCACGTGAAGTGGACCTTCGAACACGTTTAGTCTTCTGGATTACAACGCTTGTGAAAAAGAGGCTCATTCCGGTTGGGAATGAGCCTCTTTAACATTTGTAGGTTTTTGAAACTTAACCGCAACGCATCTTGTTGGAATCGATGCCGATGTAATCGGGGTAGTCGTTATCGAAGCAGGCTGCGCAGAAGTTTTCACCGTCGCCGGTACATTCCTTCATGCCTTCAACGCTCAAGTAGCCCAGGCTTTCTACGCCCAGCATCTTTGCGATTTCGTCGGGAGTCATGGAGCTGGCTGCAAGCTCGCCCTGGCTGGGGAAGTCCATGCCGAAGAAGCAGGGGTGAGCTACCGGAGGAGATGCAATGCGGATGTGGACTTCCAGGGCGCCTGCATCGCGGAGCATCTTGGAAAGAATCTTCAGGGTGGTGCCGCGGACGATGGAGTCTTCCACCACGCAGACGCGCTTGTTCTTGAGGACGCCTTCGATGGGGTTGAACTTCAGCTTAACTTTTTGTTCGCGAACGTTCTGGGTGGGGTCGATGAAGGTGCGGCCCACATAGTGGTTACGGAGCAGCCCGATTTCAAAGCGGATGCCGCTGGCCTGTGCGTAGCCCAGGGCTGCGGTAGTGGCGCTGTCCGGAACAGAAATGACGATGTCTGCGTCAACGGGGCATTCCTTGGCCAGCTGCTTGCCCATCTTGCGGCGGACCTTGTCGCAGGACTGCTCGAAAATCTTGGAGTCCGGACGGCTGAAGTAGATGTATTCGAAAATGCAGTGGGCCAGACGATCCTTCTGGATGAAGCGTTCGGAATGAAGGCCGTTGTTGGTGATGGTCAAGAATTCGCCGGGCTGGATGTCGCGAACGTAGTGGGCTCCCAGCAGGTCAAAGGCGCAGGTCTCGGAGGCCACGCACCAGGACTTGCCCATACGTGCGATGGAAAGCGGACGGAAACCGAAACCATCGCGGGCAACGTACATGGTGTCCTTGCTGATGAAGATCAAACAAAAACAGCCGGTGAATTTGGTAATGGCTTTCTTGATTGCTTGTCCCAAATCATCGGCTTGTGTGCGGGCGATTTCATGAAGAAGAATTTCTGAGTCTGAGGTGGTCTGGAAAATGTGACCTTCGTTTTCCATCTCCTGGCGCAGTTCGGTAGCGTTGGTGATGTTACCGTTGTGAACCACTGCCAACTGGCCCCATTTGCAGCTCACTAGAATGGGCTGGGCGTTTGCCAGGGTGCTTGCGCCTGTGGTGCTGTAACGGACGTGGCCGATGCAGGTTGTACCCGGACATTCGTCAACGTTGTGTTCTTGCAGGAGGGTGGAAACCAGACCCATGGACTTACGGACGCGAATCTTGTCGCCGTCGGTTACTGCGAAACCTGCGGATTCTTGGCCGCGGTGCTGCAGTGCGTACAGACCCATGGTAACATTACGTACAACGTTCTCGCCATTGAAAATGCCGATGACGCCGCATTCTTCATGAATTTCTTCGAGCATAACGCCTCTTTGGAAATGAAATTCTCCCTGCCTCGAGGGCCGTAGCTCACCGGAACCGGTGCAAGCGAGAGAATCAAGCGGCTAGAAAATAGCCTCTGCCATGAGAGCCGTTAAGGGTTTTTTTTGTTATTTTTTTGGCGATTTTTGTCTGAAAATGGCATTTTCTTTACGTTTAGTGTAAAAACAGACGTTTTTGGAGGATGCGTTTTACATTTTCTGTTCCATGTCATTCCGAGCGTAGGTCCGAAGGACCGTAGTCGAGGAATCTATACTGTTGTTTTCTGTCAAAGAGATCTCTTGACTTCGCAACTACGTTGCTTCGCTCGAGATGACATGTGGTTGCTCTTATACAGCAGTGCTTACAACAAGAGCGATGAGGCCGGCGAACATGGCGATTTTGACGGTGCTTTGTGCCTTATGGTAATTCTGCTTTTTGGCCTGGACGATGATGTAGATGAATGAGGGCGTCAGGGCAACGAGAGCAAGGATTAAAAACAGGGTGGAGTAGTATCCTTGAACAACGGGTAAGGGCAGCAGAATCCAGGTGAAGGCGAGGATTGCTCCAGCTAGGCGGTGTGCGGTGGGGGCGCCTGCAATCAGGGGGAAGGTCATGATGCCTGCCATCAGGTCGCCGGTTTCATCTTCCAGATCTTTATAAATCTCACGGGCGGTGGTGAGCAGAAATGCGAACATCATAGCGGGGTAAAGAAATCCCAACTTGCTTGAAATATCCATGCCAACAATGTCCGTTTCTGGAATGCCGATGGGGTAGACCAAAGTAAGGATCAATGGTGTCATGCAAAGGTATGCTACCGTCATATTTTTCAGCAGGGGAATGTGCTTTAGCTTCATGTTGTAGGCGACCAACAGCAGGGCCAAAACGCCAAAGAAAATTCCAGAAGTTAGGTTGTCTGCAAAACCGCATCCCACGCTAAGAATAAGCATTACGATCCAGGAGGTCTTTGCTGCCTTCATGGAAATGCGGCCACTAGGCAGCGGGCGATCGGGACGGTTCTTCTTGTCGCTTTCGAAGTCAAGAACGTCGTTCTGGATGTTGCCGAAACCGATGGCGAATGCGAACCCAAGAGACTGCAGGATAATGGCAATCCAGCTAATGCCCAGAACGGTAACGCCGTTGGAGGCTCCCGGGAGAACGCCC
Source organism: Fibrobacter sp. UWEL (assembly GCF_900142535.1). NCBI lineage: Bacteria > Pseudomonadati > Fibrobacterota > Fibrobacteria > Fibrobacterales > Fibrobacteraceae > Fibrobacter > Fibrobacter sp. UWEL. The sequence continues at coordinate 4,551 of NZ_FRBE01000005.1, read as the reverse complement.
AGCAGGAAGTATCCCACCACCAGCGTAATGATGGCGATGACGATATTCACGGGACGGGTCATTTGGAGCAGGGTCTTGAACATAATGATAATATAGAAAGATTGTGCTATGGGAGATCCTTCGACTCGCTGCGCTCGCTCAGGATGACGTAGGGAAATAAAAAACTATATTTCTTTTCATGGCATTTTTCACAAAGAGCAAAATAGAAGACCTGAGAAGGGAAGCGGACCAGCTTTCCATTTGTATCGAGCATTTCCTGTATGCATCCGACATTGTGCCGGAATGGGATTACAAGACTCGTGGATTCTATGATAACTGCATCGAAAAGTGCAATGGCCGCCTGAAGGCAATTCACTTCATTATGGAATCCATCCGGCATGATCGTCCAGTAACGGAAGCAGAACTGGATGAAGCTCGGGAACGGGACGATTCCGAAGCGGGTCTTGCCGCCAAGAAGCGTGTGGAAGAGAAGAAAAATTTGAAGAAGGGTGAACCTGATGCGAAATGATTTTGATCAGGATTTAGACGGCGAAGAAGAAAAGCCTCTCCGCTCTGTTCGCCCGACTCGTCGCGATCACCGCAGCCGTCGCATTGACGTGATGAAGGAACTTGAAAGTGGGGTTGTGGACGAACGCCCCATTAAGGAACGTTACAGCCGCGAATTCAAGAAGGCCAAAATCAAGAAAGTGAAGAATCCCATCGAAAATATCGGTGAAGAAAACTGCGTTGAAGGCCTGGTGATGGAAGTACATCGTCGTACCTGCGAAGTGCGTTTCGATAATTGCGAGGTGGTGACGGCCATGTACCGCGCCACCACGTCCAAGACCTTGGGCGAATTTCCTGCGGTAGGCGACCGCGTGCTCCTGGGTCAGGTCAATGACGCAGAAGACGAAGGCGATGGCGTGGGCTCTCAGAAGTATTGTGTGGTTCGCGTCCTCCCGCGAAAGAGCGAACTGAAGCGCCCGGGCCCTCGAGATAGCTTTTACAAACAGCAGACTCTGGCGGCAAATATCGACCAGGTGGTCATTGTTGCCAGCGTGACTCAGCCGGAGTTTAACTATGGCTTTATGGACCGCTTCCTGCTGGCGGCCAACCTGAATGACCTTCCCTTTGTGCTGGTGCTTACCAAGATGGATTTGCTCCCCAACGGTGAGGCGGACCTGTCCGAGGATATTCGTGACTTTATGTCCATCGCGGATAAGGTGATTCCGGTCAGCGTGCGTTCTGGAGAAGGCCTGGAAGTCCTCCGTGCGGAACTGGACGGTAAGTCTTCCGTCTTTAGCGGTCAGAGTGGAGTTGGAAAGTCTACTTTGGTGAACGCGTTGGTTCCGGACGCCGAACTGGAAACGGGTGAGGTTCGTGAACGTGATGGCAAGGGAAGGCATACGACTACGTCTTCCAGCTTGTTTGATCTCCCGCTGGAAGATTTCCCCAAGGGCGGCATCGTGATTGATACCCCGGGGATTCGCAGTATCGGCCTGATGGATATGGATGCGGAAACTCTGGCGAAAATATTCCCGGGCTTTTTCGAGGGAGACTTGTTCACCTGCAAGTACAGCAACTGTATCCATGTGAAGGAACCGGGTTGTGCGGTACGTGCCGCAGTCGAAGAAGGCAAGATTTCCAAGGCCCGCTTTGCAAGTTACATTCGAATTTTGAATTCTGGAAATTAGACGGTAGATGATGGATGTTGCAATAAAACTCATGCTGGTTGCTTCTGTAATCCTGGCGGGATACAACCTGTCTCAGGTGCTTGCCAGCTACGAATCGGTTTGTAAGAAGGTTCAGGATTTTAAGGCGCTCGCCAAGGAAACGGATTCCGGGGATAGCTCTGTAAAACGTTCTAACTTCGTGCTGGTCACCCTCCTGTCCATGATCTATGTGACTATTGCGTATCTCTGTGGTTTTGCCTACTGGATTCTTGGTGCACTGGTATTTAAGTTTGCCTTGTCCCTGATGCTTTCAAACATGGAACTGAATCGGATCCTGAAGAATGGCGCCATCGAGAAAGGCTTCTTTAAAATCAGCAAGCTGGACGAACTGGCTAATGCTCTGGTGGGATTAACGGTGGCTTTAATTCTGGTGTTGTAGTATGAACAATCTCATGAAAAAAGTTTTCACTCTTTGTCTTTTGCTGGGCGTTTTGGCTTTTGCCCAGAAAGGTGGGGCCGCTTCGACTGCCGCAAATTCTGCAGACGCTTCCGGAACGCAGGCTGCATCTTCGGGACCTTCCATCCGTACTCCCTTGGTGGTGGGTGGTTTCCTGGGCTTTGGTTCCGGCACTGGCGTTGGCGCAGAACGTGGCCTTGGACTTTATCAGGTGGAACCCATTATTGGCTTGTGGTATCCTCATCTTGGTTTTTTGCGTGTGGGCTATGGCTTTTATGACTATAGCTCCAAGACCGAAGACACCAAGTACGAAGTGGAACATACCGATCTTGATATTAAGCTAGGCGTTCACTTGCTGGGCGAAGTATACGTGACAGGTATGTATTCCCGCGTAAGCGAGTTGAGTGATATTGGTGACGTGGCCTGGAATGAATGGGGCGTGGGCGGTGGTTCCATGCTGCTGTTTTTCTCCAAGACCATGTTGTACGCTGAAGTGTGTTACCGCTGGGTGTTAAAGCATTACGATCCCTTCCAGGATAAGAGTATCAAGGGTGGTCGTGTGCAGATGAATATTGGCTTTGCTGCATATGTGTATTAAGAATGTTGCTGTATTAGGGGGTGCATTTGATCCGGTCCATAAGGACCATGTGACGGTGGCGAAAACTTGCCTAGACCGCGGCTTCTGCGATGAAGTGTGGTTTATGCCTAGCCCCGATCGTTGGGACAAGACTTTGAATGCCAGTCCCGAAGATCGCTTTGCCATGCTGGAACTTGCATTCTCCGGCGACAAACGCCTGGTGCTTTCTGACTTGGAAATCCAGCAGGGGGACTTCCGCGGTTCCTATGTATTCTTGATGAGCCTTAAGGAAAAATTCCCGGATATCAATTTCCGCCTGCTGACTGGAGCCGATACCTACGAAGGAATTCCCCACTGGCGTGACCCCATGAATTTCTTTGGGACCAATTACAATGGACACCTGCTGCTGCGCGACATTGAACTGATTGTGTTTGCCCGTGATGGATATACAAAGCCTGATTTGAAAAAACATAAGGCAAACGGCTACGCCGACCTGCTTTGGCTTGGCCCCGAAGAAGGCTTTGAAGGCCAGTATTCCAGTACCGCGATTCGAAAGGCTCTGCTGTGTAACTATAACGAATGCCCCGCAGGTCTTGAACCTTCTGTATACGAGTACATCAAGGAACACAACCTCTACCGCGACTAATCCCTCATAATTCATAACTCATAACTCATAACTCGTAACTCGTATCTCATAATTCATAACTCATAACTCATAACTCATAACTCCCATGCCCGTCCCTTCAGATATGTACTTCGAAAGCGTTGTCCAGCCGGAACACGAAGGCTGGCTTCTGCTGAAATCCTTATGCGCTCGCTTTACGTATCATAGCGAGATGGACTGGGCGGATAAACTTTCCCGCGGTCTTGTATCTGTCAATGGGGTGGTGGCCAATGCATCTACCATTGCTCACAAGAACGACAAGGTGGTGTATCATGTGGAAAATTACACCGAGCCGGAAGTCCCCACCAACTATGAAGTGATTTTTGAAGACGAAGAGTTTATGCTTATCGCAAAGCCCGCAGGTGTTCCTGTTCACCATACGGGACGCATCTTCTACAATACCTTTACTTCAATTGTCCGCAGGGGCACGGACTATGAAACGGCTACGCCCATGCACCGTCTGGATAGGGACACGGGTGGCGTTATGCTGTTTGCCAAGTATGCGGAATCCGCCGCACGTTTCCAGAAGAATCTGGACCGCATCCTGCTGAAGAAGTTCTATATGGCGGTGGTCCGCGGTGAATTTCCTGACCAGGCGGTGGACTGCCAGATGGCTCTTCGTGAGGATCCGAACGATCGTATCCGCATCAGGATGCATCATTTTGAAGATGGAAAACCCTGCCATACGATTTTTAGAAAAATCGCTGGCGGAACGCGCCGCGGGGTCAATGAGGCGGGTGAATCTCGGGAAGAAGCGTACTCGGTGGTGGAATGCGAGTTGATCACCGGACGTAAACATCAGATTCGAGCCCATCTTTCCGAGTTGGGATACCCGATTTTGGGTGATCGCCTGTACAGCTTTGATGGAAAGTACTACGAGAAGATGACGGATAAGGTGGCGGAAGCTCGTGCTCGCGGCGAATTAAGTCAGGAAGACGCTCTTTCTGCAGATGATTTCGCCGTGCTGGGCTCCAAAAGTCAGATGCTTTATGCCTATAAGGCCGAAATTCAGCTGCCTTACTGGAAGGAATCAAGGACTTTTGAGAGTCGAGACTTCCCGGAGGAGATGAAAGCTCTTGTTCCCTAGGGAAAACGATGCTTTTTTTGAGGCATCATCAACATGTGTGGAAGCATTTAGGCAGCCTTGCTAGATGAATCTCTCGATTCCGATTCCCATTCGTAGGCTATCTTTACATCTACA